>NZ_JBDIVO010000026.1:0-29300 GCF_039794385.1 Methylocaldum sp.
GCGGGGGTCGGTTGCTGCAACCCGGGTTCGAAGCGCGGCGCCCTGTTCCAAGCGCGGTCCGCTGACCTTCAGCATCGCGGCCGCCTGCCGGGCCAAGGCGCTGCGAATCTCGGGCGTGTCGCCGACCCCGACGCCGGGGACGGCCGGCTCGACGCTGAAATGGCCGAGGTTCAGTATCGCCGTCCGGAAATCCTCGGCGAGGGTCTCCGCGCCCTTGGACACCAGGCTTGCGAGCGTCTTGTGGGCGGCATTCAGGCCGTTCTCGTATCGCACGACACGTGCTTCCAGGTCCGCCAGATCGAGCGTGGACTGATGCGGGCGGTCGGGCGGGCTCAGGTCCTCGGGACGCAGTCCGCGTGCGCCCTGGAGCAAGCGCCGAATGGCGCGTGCCTGCTCCAGCACGTCGAACAGCGTCGTCTCTCCGGCGGCGAGATCGGCCGGCCGCTCGTGCTGCAGCCGCACCCCGGCGTCGTTGCCGAAGCCGTTCGCCAGGCGTCTTGCATGATAAAGCACGCGCTGCTCGGCGAGGCAGGGCGACGCGTCGGCCGTGGCCGACTGGCCCCCGGGCTGTACGCTGTACACGAAGTCTAGGGTAGACATCGGCACATCGCTCAACGGGAAAACGGCGGTTTCCGTCACCGCGCCGGTGGTGTCGTCGAGCCGCTCGACGGTGCACCGCACCTTGCGCGCATCGCCCAGCAACAGCCTGATCCAGGCATTGAGCCAGCGCTCGTTGACAGTGCGTGTGGTCGAGTTGGTCCAGCCGCCGCCGGCATTCGACACGCCGCTGAACAGCACCAGCACGCGATGGGTCAGCGAGGTGCCGGTGCGAGGGATGCGGGCCACTTCCAGTTCCGGTACCGGCGCATCCCCCAGGGCGATGGCCGACAGCGTGCTGGCCAGGCGCGGGGTGTTGCCGCGAGCGATCTGGTACGCCGCCTCGGCGACGAGTGCATCGCCAAGACCGTCGATCGCATCGCCGAGCGCTTCGATCTCACGTTCGACCCGGAACCTTTCGTCGTCGCTCCCCACGTTCCTGATCTCAAAGGCGATGCTATTCCGGTATGCCTTCCATGCTCGGAACAGCTCTAGTCCGTCCACCACGTTGTTGGCCGCGTTGGCTTTGAAGATCTCGTTCGGCCAGGCGTCGGTTTCCCGCTTGCGGACTGCCAACGGTGAGATTTTTCGCAGCGGCGCGATGAAATGATCGAGCCCGGCTTCATGCAGGCGGCGTTCGAGCCGATAGCCCAGGAGCGCGCCCAGCGGCTGTCCCTGGCGCACGCCTTCGAGCAGCCGCGAGGCATCGCGCACCCGCCGCGACGACAGATCGATGGCAAACGATCCATCCGGCTGCGGGACTCCGTCGGAGCCGAGATGCGCATTGCGCAGCAAGGCCGCCGCGGACGCGTGGGTTAGCGAGGGGGCATGAATGAAGCCGCTGTCATTGGCCAGCGGATACAGCAGCGCCTGCTCCTCCGGTGCCTGCTCCCCCGGCGGCAACAGCTCGGCGGGAATCGGCTCCGCCCGATGCGCCGGCCGGAGATTTTCCACCCAGCCGTAGGCGCCCACGTAAATACCCGGCGATCCGCCGGGGGTCATCGCTTTCAGGCGCTTGGTGGCGAACGAGGTGATCCAGGCGTCGAGCCGATGCGAGGAGAGATCGAGCGTGGACTGCATCAGATAGTGTAGCGACTCGGTGTCCAGCATCTGCAGATGGGCCAGGCCGGCGCGGAATTCGCCGAGCGCCGCGACGGCCGGATGGTTGCCGCCGGCGCGCGCCTGCAGCCAGTCTTCGAGATACCGGCCGATCGTCTGGTCGGCGGGAAGGCCCGGAACGCCATGGATTTCGAGCTGGCGCTTCCAGTGCAGCGTGTCCGCCGGCTTCTGCACCGTGTAGCCGATGATGGACCCGTCGACCAGATCGACCAGTTCGGAATCGCGCAGCAGGTCGAGCGTCGCGTATTGTTTGTCCGGCACGGTTGCCGCCATGCGCGCGGCGGCTTCCGCGATTTCGCGGAGCAGTGCGTGACGCAGCAGCGCATACAAAAGACTCGGACTCGGCGGTGGATCGAGCGTGATCAATGCCTCGATGCTCGTGGTTTCGAGCAGCGCGCTGATGTAATTGGGCTCCAGGCGCTGCCACGGCGAAATTTCTCCCGCGTGCACCAGGGGAGCGGTCACCGGCACGGGTGCCGTGTCCAGGAAACAGCGCGCGAGGCGGGGAAGCTTCTGCACCGTCAGCTTCAAGCGATCGATCAGCTTGGCCGAAATCTCGCCTTGCGCTACCGCGAGCGGGCTGAAGTCCCGCCCGGCCAGCGCGTACAGGTGCTCGAGATAATGCCGGCCGAGCACTCTGCGGGTGAGATGTCCGTGCGAAACGCCATCGGTTCGCATGACGTCGGCGAGGTCGCTGTCAGGATCGGCCTTCCCGGGCGTTTCCTGCCGGAGTCCGATGCGTGCGACCAGGTGCACGACGGGGCGCCATACTTCGTTGCGCATGGCGAGCAGCAGCTCTTTGAGCCGGGATTCCCGTGCGGTGGAAGCTTCGCCCGCCTCCGGCGTCCATAAGTCCAGCGACGTCACCGGCAGGATGCCATAGGGCTGGGTTCCGCAGCGCAGGGACGGGAAGGGACCGCCGCTGCGCACGTAGTTCAGGAAGTGGTTGCGCGCCCAATCGAGCGCTTCGGCCGTGAAGCCGGTTTCCGCGCCCATCATGTTGCTGAGGAAATAGCCCCAGCCGACCTGCCATAGCGCGGCATTCATGCTGCGCAGGTCGCGTTCGTGGTCCTGGCCGGCCTGGCCCACGCGTCCCAGGGTGGTTGCGATCCGTTCCGACGGCAGCCCGAGTACCGTCCCGACGAGCCGCGCGTTCGGCGTGTTTTCGGGATTCGCGACGACCTCGTTGGCGAAGCTTCGGCGGTGGCCGGGATCATCCGTGCTGTAGCCGGCGCGCCTATCGTCGGTGTTGTTCGTGGGGGTTCCGAAGCGCAGGAACTCGAGCCCGTCGGTGTAATGGTGCGCATCGAGAAGATCGGCCAGCCGGTTGGCCGTATCGGCTGTGTCCGGCGAGTCGGCGACGCCGAATACCATGAGACTGTCGATGCCGGTTTCCAGAACGGCCGCCGGCACGGTCATGGTGAGCGCCATTCCGGCCGACTGGGCCTTGTCGAAGTCCACCAGCCACATCATGTCCTCATCCAGGGCGAGCGTGTCGCCGGCACCGGCCGACATGTCGGTTTTATCGTCGGACACATTCGGGTTAAGGCCGACCGCGAGCTCTCGCTGAATGTCGTTTCCGGTGGCCGTCAACGCGACCGTTCCTCCCGAGTGCAGTACGGCGGTCCAGCGGTCCGGCAGCAGCCGGGCCACCGGCGCATGCTCGCCCCGTACCGGGGGCAGGGGCGGGAATACCGGCGGCTCCTTGGGGCGCTGGGCGAGGTTGGTGGGCTGCAGTACCCGGGCTATCCACGCGGCGCGCTCCGCATCGACGCGGCTGGCCAGGGTATGCCAGGCGTCGGCGCGGGCGGTTTCGTCTCCCGCCGCCCAATCCTGCTGCCAATACTGCATTCCCAAGGCCTGTTCTTCCGCCGTGAGGTCCGGCTGGTGGGTGTCGATATGAATCTTGTCGGGATAGACGCGCACCCGCAGTGTGGCTGAGCCGTCGGGCAGTTCGAAGAAACGCGTCTCCAGTCGCACCGGCAGCAGCACCAGGGGAACATTGCCGGGACAGAGCCTTTGGGGCGTAATCTCGGGGTTTACCGAGGGAAGCGCGAAACTGGTATCGAATAGCGGTTTATTCATCGGTGTGAGTCCGTGGGTCAGGCCGGCATGATGAGCCGTTTGGCGTGAATGGCGATGCGTACCGGAAGCCGGCGCGTGGCGGCGGCGGTTTGCGCGGCGTGCGCGGGCGGAGCGGCATCGAGGCCGAGATCGCCGAGGCTGAGATGGCTGCTGTCTCGCGTTCGATCCGCGTCGATGCCGAAGCGCGGTTCGGTGGGATGCTCCTGAATGACTACGTAGTAGCCTGGATCGCCGCCGGCCTCGTCCGGAGAGACATCAAAACCTAAAATGAACACATCCGGCTGCATGAAGCCGCTGAAGATGGGCAGCAGCTCGGGCGCCGCCGGGTCGGGCTGGAACGCCCGGGGGTCGGGGGGCGACCCCGGATGCATCGCGCGAACCATGAAGACCGACGCGTTGGGATAGCGCTGCAGCAGGCTGCTGCGCAGCAGCATGACGAACGGATTGGCGTCCGGAGGCGCGCCGAAGGCGAGATCGCCCAGCGGCCTCATTTTCCCGGTCGCCGAATCGATGACGCTCCAGGTGTGCAGGGCGGTGATATCCGGGTGCCCGATGCTCCAGAACCGGTCGAAATAGGTGCCGCGCTGATCGGTCGGGTAACCCCGCCACAGCAGCTCGCGGGCCATTTCATGATTGAGCCCGACCAGGTAGGCCTCGATGAACCGCCGATTCGTCTCCAGGCCGACAACCGTCTCCGGCCTGACCTTGTCGATTCCCGGCAGCAGCAGTTCCTGCGACAGGTCGCGCAGCGTTTCGTACATGGGCTGCGGGAAGTGCGGCGCCATCATGACTGTATCCACCCCGTCGGTCTCCGCCGGCGCGAGCACGTTGTCTCCGGTCGACATGATCGCCTTGACCAGGGCCGGCAGCGTTTCCCGCGGGATGGTCTGTGCGAGCACCGGGATAGTGATGGCCTGCATCGGGAGCCGTAGTTCGGCAGAGGCGGTGCGTGGGGCGGGGAAGCGATTCAGATGTTCCTGCGCCGCCTTGCGGAAAAAGCCGGGAACCTCGGTCCGGTCCTGCTTCAGCAGCGGCGTGCCCGGCGACAGCACGGGGGTGTTTTCGGGCGAGACGAAGAATGCGCCGAAGTACGATCCGTTCTTCTGGGGTTGGGTCCACTCGAGCCCGAGATACTCGACCGGCAGGCTCCCCGGTATCGGGCAAAAGTCCTGCTGCGGCGGCTGCGGCGGCTGGATCGGAGGGGTGTCCCCCGGCATATTGTTGAGGCGGGCCACCCAGGTGTCTTTGGCATTGCGCTGGTAATTCTGGGCAGCGACGCGGCGGGTCAGCGGGCCGCGCTGGCGTCCGATGCGGCGCATCGCCGGGCGGTTTGCCGCTACCGGCAATGCGGAACGGGCCTGTTCGGCTAGCAGCGACGGTTCCGCCGTCGCGGCCGCGCTTGCGGCCAGCCCCGAAACATCCTGTTGCCGGGAGACTCGCAAGCGGGCGAAGGCGGGCGCCGTGATGCGCAGCATTCTTTCCTCGGTGAACTTGGAGAGATGGCGAGCGTGCAGGCTCTCGCCCACGGCGAGGCTCAGCTGGATCTGGCGCAAACGCTGGTTGGCGACCGCCGATTCGGCGGCCTGTTCCCACGCCGAGGCCATCAGCGCTTCCTGGTGCTCCTGAACGACGCGGGTTCCGAAGGCGGCGGCGATACGCCAGCGCGGATCGACATTGAGCTGATCGAGCCAGGTTGCGCCCGCTGGATCGACCGTTGCGTCCTTGGTGTACCAGCGGCCGTAGATGGGGGGGGCGAGCACGGGGTCGGAGTCCGGTCCGGTGATGCTGCCGTTGACGGTCTTGGCGAGATTGTCCCTGAACGGCTGCGGAATGGGGGCCGGGGCCGGCGAGCCGCCGGGCGGCGAGATCGGCAGCAGCGCGCCTTCGAGTTCCACCTCCGTCGCGCCCGACTCGGGAAAAGGCTGGCTGATGTCGATCCTGCGCTTGCCGAGACCGTCCGGCACATCGGCCTTCAGATTCCTGGCGATCGACTCGAAATCGCCCGGCTGGCCCGAACGGAATTCCCAATGGTAATAAACGGGCAGCCGGGTCGGTCCGTACTCGGTCGGCGGTTCGGGCGGTATCGACCAGGCCGGCGCCGGCGTCTCGTATTCCGTTTTCTCGATGGGTATGCCGAGCCCGGCTTTCCGGCCCAGTTCGAAAGCGGGAACCACGCAGGCGATGTAGTCGTTGTCGGGCGCCAGGATGCGCGGACACAGCAGCCTCGAAAGCGACAGCTCCGGCGAACCTTGCAAGGCCCCCCGAATGGCATCTTTGCTGCCGTCGTCCGCGGCCACCTGGGCATGCGCCCAGGCCCAGGATTCGTTCAGGTCCGGGAGTTCGACCCATGGCCGCGCCGGTGCGGCGATCGTCAAAACGGGCAGCGGCGCGTCGGCCGCACTGTTCAAACTCACGCCGGCTTGTTTCCGTACCACCACGAGGCACAGCCATGGCCGCAGCCGGTTGTCGGCGAGGGCTTTTGCCGGCGTGAACAGCCATGGAAAGTCCGGGCGGTCGAACTCGATCGACGGAAAGCAGTTCGGCTCGAAGTCGTTCGAACCCGGCCGGGGGTCGGTGCGAACGACCTGGTTGGCGTCGATCCCGATCACGTCCGCCGGGCCGCGCAACTTTACCGAAACCGGAACCGTCTTGGCATCCAGCGTGAGCATCACATTGACACTGGCGATCCCGGTTTTCTGTTCGGCGTCGATGGCGGAGGCGGCGCCCTGCCGCACCCAGGGCAGGAAATACAGGTTTGCGTTGGACACGGTGACTTGGCTCCTTTACAAGGCTTCGAGTTCGTGGGCGGGGACCATCAGCCAGCGGACGCCGCCGCGGTTCAGGTCGGCGAGCGCGGCGCGGCAGTCGCTCCAGGAATTCACCCCGGGATCCAAGGGCGCCGGCGCGCCGTCGCTCGCCCGGATGATCCGCCAGCGGGGAGCGGAGAGAGTGGCCGCGGGCGTCACGGCGGTATTGCGGAACCGCGCGCGGCCGACATGCCGCACCGGCGCCCGCGCCGCGGCCCCGCTCGAGCGCTGGGCCTGGAATGCGGCCAGCGGCATCGTATAGAGCTGCGTGGCCGGGAGTGCGGCAAAGGAAGCCGCAATGCCGGCGGTTTCCGCTGCCGACGATGGATTCACGGTGATCGGTTCGTAATTCAGTCCCGATGCCGCGACGGCGTTCTCATCGAACGTCGCATCGGTGTCGCCTACCACGAATCCCGCGTCCATCTCCTCGAACGAAGGTGCGGCCAGCTTCTCGTCGTCGCTCATCGTGAAATAGCGCGCCGGCGCGAACGCCCCGGTCACCGGTGTGCCGGCCTTTCCGTTCAGCGAGGCGGCGGCCGTGAACCGGCGGCGCCCGGCGATCGGCGCGCCGCCGTAGGTATCGATGTCCCGATGGGTGTTCAGCGGCACGACCTGCTGCTGTACGACCAGTTGGCCCAAGGGGTCGAGCACCAGGCCCGCATTCGCCGGCAGGCTGCGCAGGGCCACGCCGTGGACGACGCCGGGTGCCCGCCGCGTGCTCCAGTTCGCCGAGTCGGTGAGCGCCTTCTCCAGTTCGGTCTCCAGAGATATTGCCGCTATCGACCGCGAGGCCGAGCCGTCGGCGAGGGTGAACGCGAAGCGCACCGTAAAGCTGAACCACAGGATCTTGAACTTCGCCTTGGCGGCAATCCGCAACGGCAGCGGGCCTTCCAGGGTGCCGTCGAGCGCGACCTTGAACAGATTGCGCGACTTGTACTTCAACTGCACCAGGGCATGGAAATCCACGATGAAGTGCGGCGGGACGATCGTCACCAGGGCGTCGAAGCCGAGGTCCCCTGTGACGGTGAAACCGGCACCTTTGGCATAAAGCGAGGCGCGCGCGCCGAATTGCACGGTATTGGGGGTGATCGCGAAATAAGCATCGCAGATCAGCCGGGGATTCTCCCCCGAGGACAAGGCGATGGCGACCCGGTCTAGCGTCGGGAAGCCGGCCGGCGCGGCAAACCGGGGATTCAGCCCACCCACCGCCAGCACGAAATGGGACCCCGCCAGCCCGCCGCCGCCCGCCGGCCAGCGCGCCCGCAGCGCGGCCGAGCCGGTGATCGGGAACTTGTGCACCAGCCTGGAATCGACCAGCACCGCGTCGGCTTCCAGCGTGCCGGCGTCGAAGTCCAGCACGCCCAGCGCGTCCATGTTCAGACGGATCAGGTCGTTGTCGGCCGACGGCAGCAATGCGCTGGCGCGCCCGAGCACCAGCAGCCGCTCGCGCGCGCCGAGCTCCCGGATCAGCGCCAGGTCCATCTGTACCAGGGCGGGCGTGAACCAGGTGATGCGCGCCATCAGGCCGAGCAGGTAACTGCCCGGTTTGGCCGGGAACGCGGCCGACAGGGCCTGGATCAGCGCCGGCGCATTGGCCACGGGATCGCGCGGGAACAGCAGCGTGCGCAGCATATCGGTTTTCAGCCCGGCCCTGAGCACCTCGTGATCGAAGGTGCGGTTGATGCCCACCATGCCGCCGATGCTTTGCAGCACGAAGCCGAAGCCCAGGGGAACCGGCTTGAAGCCGTCGGCGGTGATGAAGATGAGCATCGAGTAGCCGGGGCGGCCGTCGGGCAGCCGGGTCGCGATGAGCCCGAAGGCGTTCAGCGTGATTTCATCGTGCAGCGAGAGCTGCATGGCGCCGGCGTAGAGTTGCCGCGCGGGGTCGTGGAACAGGAAGCCGCCGCCGGTGAGGACGCCTTGGGCGTCGATCGAGAGGCCCACGCCCGAGGGCGGCTTGAAGCCCAGCTCGAGATCCGCCACGCCGAGATTGCCGCCGGCCTCCGGGAAGCGCAGGGCGCTCCCGATGCCGACGCGGTCCAGCACCGCTTTCACCGGGCCGATCGAAGCCGCGATGCTGGCCGAGACCTCGGCGCTCACGCCATCGTCGTTCGCCCGGAGGCCGAGGTTGACGGTGGTCAGCGTCACGCCGGCCACCGACAGCCCTACCGGGATGGCGGCCTCCAGCCCGGCGCTGCCGCGCAGGGTGAGGCCCTTGTCGCTGGACCAGGCCAGGCCGAGGTCGAATTCGGCGCGCAGGCCGTCGGACGGCAGAAGCTCTGCGAGGAAACCGTCGCCGTCGCCGGGTGAAATCACCAAGGCAGATTTGGTTACATCTGCCGACAGTGCCAGAGTCCGACGCGCCTCCGACAGCGAGGTTTCGACGGCGAGCCGCGCGCCTCCGACTTCGAGCCGCGAGCCCGTGGGTGACCCGAAGACGAATCCGGGAGCCTCCGCCGTTTCCAAGACGGCGCTCACACTGCCAACAACTTCAGTCGTCGACGCGTCCGCGAGCAGCGTGAAGCCGTGGCGGCCAACGGCGAAAACGTCGATGCCGGCCGTGATATCCAGCTCGACGATGAACGGGCCGACGGATCTCGTTGCCGTCAGAGTGCCGAAAGGACTGACGACGAACCCCAGATCACCGCGATCGGCCGACGAGATCGAGAGGACGACGCCGGTTTCCGACTCGAGGCCTTTCAACAATGGGTCGTTCAGGTATGCGATGAGTGCATGACTGATATATGGCGCTGAATCCGCCAACAGCGTCTCGTCGCCGGGATTGACGCCGTATCGGCATGAAACTCCCAATTGGCTCAACAGACCGACGACTTTTGGAAACAGCGCATCGGCCATCGCGTCCGCGTCCGCCCCCGTCAACAAGGGAGTCCCATACTCCGCGCGCAATACCCCAACGGGGTCGCGAAGCAACGAAGCGATCCGGCTCGGATGCAAGCGTTCGATTCGATACGGATTCCGAATCACTTCCGTACCTTCCATTTGAGCGGCGCTAAAAGCTTGGTCAACCTCGAGCTCGATCAATGTGAGCAGCGCGGCGATTTCGTGAATGACCGGATGGCGCGTCTTCAACCATGTCGATACAAGCCACTCGATCAGATCGCCGCTGACTCCGGGGAGCTGGGACAGCGGTCCGCCTGTCGCATCGAGCTGCCGCAGCGCTTGAAAAGCGCGTCCGGAAGACTGGAGTACGCCGAGGATGTCGTCCAGAGAAGGCGCCTCTTGGGACGCGAGTGCCTCGATCTGTTTCTTGACATCAACGATGGCGCTAACGGCCGCGCTCACCGCGGTGTTATCGTCGCCAGGCGGAACACCGAGTATGGCGAACAACTCGTTGAGTGCGCCCGGAACTTCTACGGCGCGTTGCAGCGGGCTCAGGATGTTGCCGGTTTCCTCGGCGAGGAGTCGAAACAGGTCGGCACTCATGGAGTCACCTGTAAATAGTTGGGGTCGGCAGGATGAGCGCTATCGATAGTTTCCATGTTGACCGCGTAGTCGACGAACAACTGTTCTCCCCCGGGGCTACGGAATCGCACCCGATGATTCACGATGAATGGCCCGGTTTGCGGGGCGGGCGGGATGGGAAAGCTCAGATCCCCCATGTTGTTCACGCCGATGATATGCCGGATGACGGCCGGATCGAGGTTGTGTTGGCGGTAATTGTCTCGTGCGAAACGGAAGACATGTGCCGTTTCCTTGAGCTCGTCCTTCGTCGGTGCCCCCGGTTTTTGCCACGGCGGTGGCGGCGGGAGCGGTTGAAGGGTCTTCGGCACTCCGCCGTTGGTCATGGTGAGATAGTCGAACTGATAGCTGAAGTCCGGCGATTGTATGAACCAATCCTCTTGAGGGGGACCGCTTGGATTCGGCCATGCGGGATTCGCAGGTATGAGTCTCACCGAGCTTGCTCTATCAAGATAGAGTCGGCGGCCATACCACTCTCCCATTTTCTGGCCGGAAGCCGGTACGTTCCAGCCTATGTAATACTCCGTGACGTGCGGAGGAACCATCACGGGCCCCAGGTGGTACGGGGCGTACTGGTATCCTCCACGCTGCTGCCCGATGGTGTCTCCAGTTTGCTTCTTGAATGAGCTGGCAACCAACTGGGCAATTACGACATTCGCGTGTTGTGTGCCCGTGTCTTCGAATCGCTTGGTTGCCTTGTAGTGCAGGCGGGAGGCGAAGGCGGTGTGCACGTCGCCCGATAGCAGAACGACTTTTGCGCTGGCCCCCTGACTGAATCCGACCTTGTCGGACAAGGCCTTGGCCAGTCGATCGAACGCGACCGACGGGAGGTCCCACGCCTCATGGATATCGGGGAAGTGCTTAATATTGTTGGAAACCTCATGTAAATCAGTCGCTGCGCGGATGGGCTGGACTGGCGGCGCATTGGTCGTTAGAACGACGATCAGCATGCGTCCATCCAGAGCTGGCGTTTTTACAATCTGCGCTGCGAATTGCGCGGGCGCCAGGAGATCGGGGGCTTCGCCGCCTCCCCAGGGATAGGTTCTGAAGGTTCGCGTGTCCGTGACGATGATCTGATGAGCAGTACCCTCGATGGTGTAGTTGTAGCTCAGCGAACCGGGATGATGATCGACTCGGTGATTCTTTTCGACTTCTGTGCCGGTCGGCACGTTGACCAGGGAACAGATAGCATCCGATTTTTCTTTGCTTACGTAGTCTGCTGGCGTCGTGGGCGAGTTCAGCAGGGCCAAGAGCCTGGTGCCCGGAAGGCTTGCGTCGGTTTCCAGGAATTGCTCCGGCACATTTCCCCAATGCTGGCACAGAGAGTACGCCACAAGCGCGTTCTGAACGATGCGTCTACCTATGTCCGTGGCGCATAGATGGTACGCCGTGTACTCGGTCATGTTCCAATCGTCGGTTACTTCATGATCGTCGAAGATCATGTAGCTGGGGATATTCGCGAGGACGCGACGGACATTGGGCAAGGTGGCCCGGAACTTGATCAATTGTTGAATGTCGTTTTCGATACCACGCTTAAACCCACGGTAATCGTTTTTATTGTCCAAAGTTACAAAGGCGGAGCTGATCTTGACCACGTCGTCTTTGGTGGGCATCACGTCCTGAGGGGGCCAGAGCACATCGGACCACGCAAACAGGTACATGCATAGATATTCGCCCAGCGACATCAGGTGGCAGCTGAGGTCTTCCGATGAGAACTTCGCCTTTCCGTCTTCCATCTCAAGTATGCCGCGCCTCGAGAAAGGGGGGAGTCCGGACGCCAGCATCGGCGTCTGTATCGGCACCAGCGGCAGCAGTTCATCCCACATCAGGAACTTGGCGGCGTCGGTCAGCATCATCAGCAGGCTGGCCGCAACGTCGTCGGCGTAGATTTGATCGCCGGTCATCAGGAGTTGTTGCGGGCGCTGTAAAGGTGAATTCACCTTCTCCTCGATCAGCGTATCCGCGATCGCCAAGGCATCCAGCCCGTCGCCGGACGGTTTTCGGCATGAGCCGTGGAGGATGCGCAGCGAGTAGATATTGGCCGGCGGCAGGCAGAACGACGGCCTGTCGTACGGGGTGTTCGGGTAGGTCAGCAGTGCCTTGTGCGTCCCGGTAGCGGTCGTGAAAGTGGTCGCGGCAGCGATCGAGTCATCGATTAGCGATGGGGTATTGGTGTCTGTGGGATACTCGAATACCGCGTCATACATGTAGACGGCATTCTCCACCAGCTCGCTTTCCCCAGCCTTACGCCGAGCGGTGACGGCGACGATGTGCAGGTTTGGACCAACGGCGATCGTTTCTCGCTTTCCGTCGAAGACACGTTTGCCGGTACTGTCCAGTACCATGAGGGTCACCGTCGCCTTCTTCTGAAGCGAGAACCAGACCGTAACGGAGTCCGGCGTGACCTTTCGCAGGATTGGCCCCGCAAGGACGTTTGGTTTTTCCGACAACGTTTTCGAGTTCAGATACTGCCAAGTCATGATCCGATTTCCCGTGATCCCGTTGAACTGTCGATAAAGCAAGGTGTGGTGCTGACTACAGCGCGCACGTATTCAGAACGCTCTGAATTTCGAGCAGTGGAAACGACATGGCGAATGTTTGCCCAAGCCACAAGCATCCCGTCCGCGAACGACACCTTGCGCAAAAAGCGTGCAAATCCATCGTGAGCACTGTCCGATGATTCGAAAACCTTGTCGTGGTGCATCATTTCGATAGCCTTGTTCGCTTATCCCGGCGACCGTCTCAGTACCGGTACTCATCGGGTTTGTAGAAGAAGTACTCCGCCTTGTAGGGCACCAGCGCCTTCTGCCCCACGTCCGTCGGTTCGGCACACCCGGTCGAGGGTGCCACGCCTCCAACGGTGTTCAGCCGCTGGATGAAAGTTGTCGGCGTGAGCGCGTGGCCTCCGGTGGGGCCGTCCTGGGCGCCGACCACCTGGACCAGAAGCCAGGGAACTGCATCGGGCGCGACGAAGGCAGGGTCGGAAGAGGAGGCGATTCCCTGGCCCCAGACGGTGCTCGTGTCCCGCGAGTGTTGCCAAGTGACGCGAGAGGTCTCTTTCTCGAACGGGTTGGGGCTGAGGAAATGGGTGATGACCTGCTGGTTATAGCGGTTGAACAGGGTGGCCTGCGGCCCGAAGAAAGTCCAGGCGAAGCCGGAATCCGAAGGGAGGCAGATGTAGTTCTGGGTGCCGGAGGCGTGCGCTTTGAGGAAAGGCTCGTTGCCTTCCGGCACCTGAATGTCGGCAGGCACGGATGGCGGCGTGACAAAATCGGCGTAGGCTGATGCCGGTAGCGAAACCGGACCGGCCAGAGCAGAGGCACAGGCGATGGGCAAGATACGACGCGCGGTCTGATTCCGTGCAGTATTTCCGATTTTCATGGCATTCCCCTGTCGCGCTTCGGGCGCGGGTTATAGAGTGATCGTTTCTATGGCAGTTTTCAGAATCGAAAACCGCCGTTTTTAGGTTTCTTATCCTTGCACCGGCTTATCGCGGCCGAAACCGGTGTCATCTATGCACCGTCCGGATCTCAGGCTTGAACGGCGAGTCCTCAAAGCAAAAGAGATCAATCCGATCGTTCTGTGAACTATTGCCGCGAATACCGCCGCGTGGCGTGATAGCATCGCTTACGGCACTTTCTGGTTCCGCGCAGTCTGGAGCATCGTTGCCGGGCCGGGACAAGGCGGCAAACACAATAGCTTTCAGCCTCATACACTGCTCTTCGACGGGTCCCTCTAGGGTAAGCGGCGAGAGCTTTCGACGGTTCTGGCGATTGCATCTTGCACGTCGAAAGCATATCAGCGGCTAAATCCGGGTGCCGTTTAGGCACCGTGGAATTCTCGTGCAATTTCCGTAAACATCGCGCAACACTCCACAGATTTTGTTTTGGGTAACGGACCGCAATGACGCGCCAACATCACCTTTTCTTTCCTCCGTTTCAGCTGGATTTGGTCAATGAGAAACTGTTTTGCGGCGCGCAACACATACCCTTGCGACCGAAGGCGCTCGCCGTGCTGCGTTATCTGGCGGAACACGCGCAAAGCTTGGTCACCAAGGAAGAGTTGCTCGAAGCCGTGTGGCGTCGATCCTATGTGAGTGAAGGACTGTTGCGGGGGTATATTCGCGAGCTCCGCGCCGTGCTCGGGGATGAGGCTCAGGCGCCGCGCTTCATCGAGACGGCCAGCCGGCGAGGCTATCGGTTCATCGCCCCGGTCACCAGTGCTTCAGCGGTCTCCTCGGGAGGGGATCAGCGTGAGCCCGCCTTTCGCGCAACCTCGGACGGGCAACTATGGGTGGGGCGGGAGGCGCAACTGAGGCGTTTGCAGGAGTTATGGCTGACGGCCCAAGGCGGCCGGCGGCAGATCGTTTTCCTGACCGGGGAGGCAGGCTCGGGCAAAACGACTTTCATTGAAATGTTTCTTGAGACGCTGGCGCGGGATGAGCACAGGCTAATGTGGGGGCAGTGCATTGAGCACTATGGGGCGGGAGAGGCATTTCTGCCGCTGCTGGAGGCCTTGGGCCGTGAGGGCGATGCAAGTCGCTTAAAAGCCGCGTTGAGTGCCTGCGCCCCCACCTGGCTGTCGCAGTTGCCGAGGCTGCTCGCTGCGGAGGAACGAGAGGAGGTGCAGCGGCAAGTGCTGGGGGCGACGCGGGAGCGTATGCTGCGGGAGGGTTGCGAACTGCTGGAGGCCCTGTCGGCGGAAGCGCCGCTCGTGCTGGTTCTGGAAGACATGCACTGGAGCGATTATGCCACCCTGGATCTGCTCGCCGCGCTGGGACGACGCCGGGAGCGGGCGGCGCTGTTGGTGATCGTCAGCTACAGGGCAAGCGATGCGGCGCTTCGCGACCATCCCTTGCAACGGGTGCGGCAGGAGTTACAGGCGCGTCGGCTGTGTGCCGAACTGCCGATCGACGCCTTCTCCCGGAAAGAACTGCGCGCTTATCTCGTCCGGCGGTTTTCGCAAGTCCCGTTTCTCGAAGAAATCGCCCGAATCATTCATCGCCGTACCGGCGGCCACCCTTTGTTCGTGGTGAATCTTATCGATTACCTGCTCGCCGACGGACGTCTTCGGCAAACCGAGGGAGAATGGAGCATCGAAGGCGGTGTTGAGGACCTAGAGCGCGGCGTACCGGATGACATCCGAGAGCTAATCGAGCATCAGCTGGAACGACTGTCCACCCGAGAGCAGCAGGCGCTCGGTGTAGCGAGTGCGGCCGGAATGGAATGCTCGGCGGCCCTTCTTGCGGCGGCATTGGAAGAAGATCCGCTGGCTGTCGAGGCCTGCTGCGAAGCGTTGGTGCGGCGTAGTCCGATGTGGGCGGCGAGCGGAATAGCCGAGTGGCCGGATGGAACTGTGGCGGGAAACTACGCGTTTCGCCATGCTTTGTTTGCGGAAGTGCTGTACCAGCGGCTGACTCCGGCTTACCGGATTGCATTGCATCGGTGCCTGGGGAAACGACTGGAACTTGCCTTCGGGGAACGGTCGGGAGAAATCGCGGCCGAGTTGGCCAGGCACTTCGAGGAGGGGAGGGATTTTTCGAAGGCTCTGGGTTATCTTCGCCTCGCCGCCGAACAGTCCTCGCGGCGTTTCGCCAACCGCGAAGCCTTGAATTACCTCGGCCGTGCATTGGCGCTAGTGGACCGGCAACCGGCCGAAGCCCGGATCGACAGCCGTCTGTCACTCATGGAGCAGCGCGCCCTGGTCCATCGCGTGCTCTCCGATTGGCCTTGCATGGTGGAAGACCTGGAGGGGCTGGTGGCGCTGGCCGGCGCCGAAGGTCGGCGGGAGCAGGAGGTCGGGGGCTTGATAGCATTGACCTTGGCGCTGTTTCATTCCGATCCCTTGCGCTGTATCGCCACGGCTGATCTGGCGGTCGAGCGGAGTCGCGATCTTGCCGCCGACCGGCTAAGAACCTACGCGGTAGCCAACCAGGCGCTTTTTCGCCTCGCGTTTGGCTTATGCCGAGAGGAAGACAGGGTGGCGGTCGTCCATGGCGCGGAAGTCGCCCGCTCGGCGCAGGATGCCATGCCCTTAGCTTTATATTGCACGCTGCAAACCGTCATGGATCTCGATCAGGCCGATTACCCCGGTGCCCTGAGGTCCGCGCAAGAGGTCCTGCGCCTGGGCAGCGCAATGGGCGACGGCTTCAATTACATGTCCGGCCAGTACTATTCCGCCTGGGCGTTGCTCCATCTCGGAAGATGGGGCGAAGTGAGGCGCATCCAGGCGGCAGGGCTGACGGCGGCGGAGCAAAACGACAGTCCAATGCCGCGGTCGCTATTCCACCTGGTTGCAGCGGCCTTGTCTCTGGAGGCGCTGGACTATCGCAGCGCTCTGACGTTGTGCCGAAGTGCCACCCCGCGCCCTTCGGACGCTTATGCCGTGCCGCTCTTTGTGCTTTTGAGGAGCCGTGCGCATCTCGCCCTGGGCCGGTATCACGAAGCGATTTGTTGTCTTGAGTACCTTGCCCAAATGACCGAAGCTGGCGAGTTGCTCAGTTTGCGCAATCGGATGATGCTCCGTGAGAGCCTGGGCGAATACTGGCTGGCCATGGGGAAGCCCGCGCAGGCCTACACCGAGGCGGAGCGATTGCTCGAACTTGCCGCCACCCCCGGCGATCGCCACTTTTTGGCTCTGGGGCACCGGCTTTTGGCTCGGATCGCGATCGCGGAGCAGGATCGGAATGAGGCGGAATGCCAGCTATCGCAAGCCCTAGCCGTCATCGAAGGCGCCGTGGTTCCGTTGGCGGCCTGGCGGGTCTATTTCACGGCGGCGGAGCTAAATGAAGGGCAAGAGCGGACGGCCGAGGCTAGCGTGTACTGGAACCGCGGCGCGGCGGTCGTCCGTGCACTGGCCGATTCTCTCGAAGAAACGGATCCCCTGCGCCGGTCGTTGCTGACCGCCTTGCCCGTTCAAGAAGGGGCATAATCCGGCCGGCTTCATTTGTCCGATCAGGTATCTGTCTTCACGCGGTCAGTTGCCGGTGGTCGGAACTTTGCGCCGTTTGATGTGTGAGCCTAGCCAAGGATTGTCCCATGCGGACGATACTGTCGGGCACGAGCGATTCTTCCCATTCGACCACGTTATCGCCGAATAGAACGATTATCGTAGATCCCATATTGAAGCGCCCCATTTCCTGGCCGCGGGAAAGGACCGGCGGGTTCTCCGGATAATGCCAGGTTCGTACGGTCGTGCTAGTCGGCGGGGTAACGACGCCATGCCAAACCGTTTCGATGCTGGCGACAAAGATGGCTCCTACGAGGACCAATGCCATAGGCCCGACCTCGGTGTCGAACAGCGCGATAACGCGTTCGTTGCGCGCGAACAGATTCGGGACATTGGCCGTGGTGGCCGCGTTGACGCTGAACAGTTTTCCGGGAACATGGGTCATCTCCTTGAGCGTCCCGTCGAGGGGCATGTGCAGGCGATGATAGTCCCGCGGCGAGAGGTAGATTGTCGCAAACCGGCCGTTGGCGAACAACTCTGCTTGTTCCGCGTGTCCGCCGAGCAACTCGGCCACACTGAAATCTTTTTCCTTGGCCTGGATGATGCGTCCCTCGGTAATCGCTCCGATTTGGCTGACGGTGCCGTCCGCCGGACAGACTACGGCGTCGGGTTCGGGCGCGATGGGGCGGGTCTCCGGTTTGAGCGCGCGGGTGAAGAACTCGTTGAAGCAGCCGTAAGCAGTCGGATCCGGCTCGGCAGCTTGCGCCATATCGACGCCGTACAGCTTGATGAATGAGCGAATCATTGCATCTTTGAAGGCGCTGTTCCGGCACCGGGTTATCGAACCCATCAGCCGCGACAGCATGTGCTGGGGCAGCACATGCTGGCCGAGCGCGAAGAGTTTTTCCGAGGTAGACATAGTGGGATCAATTGGTGCTTGGGGCGAAGGAATCAATAACCCCGCTCGGCAAAAACCTTTTGAGCAGCGGTTACGGCCACTCCGGCGGTAATCGGGGCTTTGGTTTCGGCAAGCACGGCTTCGAGCGCACTCAGGCAAACCAAAACATTCTTCGGCGATGCGCTGAACCCCATGAGTCCGATGCGCCAAATCTTGCCCGCCAGCGCTCCAAGTCCCGCTCCGATTTCGAGGCCGTAACGGTTGAGCAGGGTCGAGCGGACATAAACATCATCGGCACCTTCCGGAATCGTGACCGCGTTGAGCTGGGGCAAGCGAGCCGCTGTCGGCACGATGAAGCGCAGTCCCATCGCCTCGAGACCGGCCTTCAGCGCGGTATGCATGTCCTGGTGCCGTTGCCAGGCATTCTCCAACCCTTCCTCCTGGAGCAGTACCAGAGCCTCATGCAGGCCGTACAGCGCGTTGATCGGCGCCGTGTGATGATAGGCTCGTTTGGTACCGCCGCCCCAGTAATTCATCACCAGGCTGAGATCCAGGAACCAGCTTTGCACTTTGGTCTTGCGATTCTTGATGACCTCGATCGCCCGTTGATTGAAACTGACCGGCGAAAGACCAGGCGTGCAGGATAGGCATTTCTGCGAGCCGGAGTAGATGGCGTCGACGTTCCATTCGTCCACTTTTAGCGGAGAACCGCCGAGCGAGGTCACGGCATCCACGATGACCAGGCAGCCATGCTCATGGGCGAGCCGGGCAAGCGTCTCCACGTCCGAGCACGCGCCGGTGGACGTTTCGGCCTGAACGAAGGCTACGATCTTGGCTTCCGGGTGGGCCTTGAGGGCATCGGCTACTTTGTTCGGGTCGACGGGCATGCCCCATTCGTCCTCGACTAGGACGGCCTTGCCGCCGCAACGTTCCACGTTTTCCTTCATCCGACCGCCGAAAACGCCATTTTGGCATACGATCACCGTATCGCCCGGTTCCACGAGGTTGACGAAGCAGGTTTCCATGCCGGCCGAGCCGGGGGCGGAAACCGGCAGAGTCAATTCGCTACTGGTCTTGAAGGCGTAGTGCAGCAAGGCCTTCATTTCATCCATCATGTCGATGAAGCGGGGGTCCAGGTGGCCGATCGTCGGTCGCGCCATGGCCTCCAAAATTCTCGGGTGGACGTCGGACGGGCCAGGGCCCATAAGGGTGCGGACGGGAGGGTGGAAAGATCGGATGCTCATTTTTCGATGTTTTATTTTATATGTACGTGAGTGAATTGATGATGCTCGTCGAGATAAAGAGTGAGGTCGGCGCGGTTCGGCATTTCATCCAGCGTATGCCGCGTGAGACGCTCGTAATGCATGATGAAGCGCCGTAACGCGGCGACGTCCATCAAACGGTGCCGGTTGCTGGGATCGGTATTTTCGGCCAGTTTTTTCTCTTGCAGGCTGCGCCATTCGAAGACGCTGTCCATTCCGGGGACTTTGAGCATGACCAGCCTGTTTAATTCCCCAAAGAGAATCGCGTAGGCGCCTTTGAGCTGATCGTTGACGTAGCGGCGCCACGCGCCATCGGAATCTTCGCTTTTCTCCAGCTCGTTTACCGGCGAGTCGAGCGCATCGTCCGATTGTGGCCGCGTGCCTACACACCAGCCTTCGAAAATAACGATATCGGGTCGGCCTCGGACAACCGGCCATTCAACCACCGGTTTGCGGTCGTCGCGTGCCTTGTCGAAAGCGGGCAGGGGAGTCAGCGTATCCGCTCCGGCCGTTTTCAAGGCGCGAAGGGTTTGGAGCCCGAGGTCGACGTCATGAGTGCCGGGTACGCCGCGGGTCAGCAAGAGCGGATGAACTTCGCGCGCCAAGCGCTCGCGCTCGGCCCGCGTTTTATAGATGTCGTCTATGGAGAATCCGGCGACGCGGAAACCGTAGGTTTCGGTCAAGATCAGCTGGAGAAAGTCGCATAGTGTGGATTTTCCAGATCCCTGGGCTCCGTTGACGCCCAGTACCAGCGTGTCCGTCGATTTTTGCCGGCGCACCCACGCTCCAAGCGGAAGATAAACCGAGGCGAGTCTTGCAGTCAGGCTCTCGTCGATACGGTGAGCGCGCACCCGCTCGGTAAAGACCGGCCGGATGCGCTCCCAAAGTTCGTCGTACTCGGCTGGCGCGAGTATTCCGGCAGGCCAGAACGAGTTCGTTTCGGCGGCGGACACGACGTTCAGGCCACCTTGTCCCGCGGCGTTTGTCCGGCAAAGAAGGCCGTGACGTTTTCGATGACCCGCATGCCCATGGCCTCGCGGGTTTCAAGCGTGGCGCTGCCCAAGTGCGGCAACAAGGCGACATTGTCCAGCTCGAGGAACCCTTTGTTCAAATTCGGCTCTCCTTCGAACACGTCCAGGCCGGCGCCCTTGATGGTTTTTTTCTTCAAGGCATCGATCAAAGCTGCGTTGTCGACCACGTCGCCGCGAGCGGTGTTAATGAGGTAAGCCGCGGGCTTCATCAATGCGAGGCGTTCGGCGTTGATGAGGTGGCGGTTTTCCTTGCTTCCGGGGCAATGCAGGGCAACGAAATCGGCCCGGCGCAGCACCTCTTCGATGGTGCTGCATTGTTCGGCGTCAAAAGACTTGACGACTTCAGGGGCGGGCGGATAAGGATCGAAAAAGATGATCGGCATGTCGAAACCGAAATGCGCTTTCTTCGCCATCGCTCGGGCAATGCGCCCGAAACCGATCAGGCCGAGGGTCTTGCCGGTGACCTTGGTGCCCATCATGTGCGTGGGGTGCCAGCCGGTCCATTCGCCGCTGCGCACATGGCGCTCGCCCTCGCCGCCGCGCCGGGCGGCCATCAGCATCAGCAACATGGCGATGTCGGCGGTGCAGTCGGTGAGGACGTCGGGGGTGTTGGTGACGGTGATGCCGCGCGCCTTGGCCGCCTCAATGTCGATATGGTTGAAACCCACGCCGAAGTTGCCGAGGATCTTGCAACGCAAAGGTTCGGCACTCAACACATCGGCCGTGATCGGGTCGGTCACCGTCGGCATGACCACATCGTAATTGCGCAGGGCATCTTTCAATTCCTCCGCGGTCATCGGATGGTTGTCGGTGTTGAAAGTGACGTCGAACAGTTCTTGAAGCTTGGTTTCGCAAGCTTCGGGCCAGTGGCGGGTGACTAAGGCTTTGGGTTTGCTCATGGTGCAGGCTCCAAATTACGTAAGGTGGGCAATACCCACCTTACTCGGATTTCGTGCCCTCTGCCCTGGAAGACGTTGCGCGAGTCAGCCGGATCATTCCGGCCTGTCTCAAGCTGTTGCGGCTCCCCCGGGGCGAGCGAGGTCGAGGCGAAGGCTCGGTCAGCGCGGCTTGACGGCCGGCGCCGTTTCGCGCCAGTACTCGCAGGCCGCTGCGATACCGCTGCCCGGCGTCACTTGGATGCCGGTGTCGCGCATGGCCATTTCGGCGCCCGCGATTGCGCTGCACAGCATCAGTTCGTTGAGATCGCCCAGGTGACCGATGCGGAACACTTTGCCCATGACCTCGCTCAAGCCGGCGCCGAGGGAAAGATTGTAGCGGTGATACGCATAATGCATGACGTCGCGGGCATCGTAGCCTTGCGGAACGACGATGGCGGAAACGGTGTTCGAGTACCATTTCGGATCACGGGCACACAACTCCAGTCCCCAGGCTTTAACCGCGCGACGCACCCCTTCGGCAAGCCGGTGGTGGCGGGCAAAGACGTTTTGGAGCCCTTCTTCGAGCAGCAGGTCGATGGATTTGCGCAGACCGTAGAGCAATGGGATCGACGGTGTATACGGGAAATAACCGCCGGCGTTGTGCGTCATCTGATCCTGAATGTCCAAAAAACAGCGACGGCTCTTGGCGCTTTGGCGCGCATCCAGGGCTTTCTGGCTGAAGCATAGCAAGGCCAGACCAGCGGGCAGCATGAAGCCTTTCTGTGAACCGGCAAGACCGATATCTATGCCCCATTCGTCCATACGGAAGTCGATGCTGGCGATCGAACTGACCCCGTCCACGAAAAACATGGCCGAATGCCCGGCCGCATCCAAGGCTTTGCGTACGCCCGCCAGATCGTTGGTGACGCCAGTGGCGGTTTCGTTATGGCAAATCAGGAGGGCCTTAATGTCCTGATTTGTATCCGCTTTGAGCCGCGCTTCCAAGCGATCCAAAGGTATGCCTTCACCCCAGGGGATTTCCTCATGCTCTACATCGAAGCCGAGGCGGCGTGCCATATCGATCCACAAGTGGCTGAACTGGCCGAAGCGATAAGCCAGAACTTTATCGCCGGGAGATAAGGTGTTGGTCAGGGCGATTTCCCAGCCGGCCGTACCGGTGGCGGGAAAAATGAAGCATTGGCCTTTTTCGGTTTGGAAGATCTTTTTGAGATCTTCCAATAATGGCTTAACCAGCTCCGGAAAATCGGGGCGCCGGTGATCTTCCATCGGCACATGCATGGCGCTCAGGATAGAGTCCGGAATATTGGTGGGACCGGGAACGTAAAGATGAGTTCGACCTGGCATTAATTTCACCTTATGGAACGTGGTTACCTTGGAACGGCGCGAAAACGCGCTGGAGCTCAAAACCGGCTATGGACTGCAGAAGACCGCCCAAAAACAGCCCGTAATCATGCCACAGGGGAGAAGCTGTCTTCAAGGTAAGCCCCGTTTGCCGAGATGGGGGCTATGGTGCTCGGCTCATTCAATAACGATTAGTGATTAGAGTGGACTTGCGGAAAACCCTTCTTCACACCGGAATAGAAGTGAGGGTTGAACCAGGATCGAGTGAGCCGGGGACTCGGTTCGTCTCGGGGACTGATCGCGATCCAATCGGACCCGAATGCCGGAGCGGGAAAAGGCCCGCTCCGAGCGTTTTCGACGAGAATCGGACCTTATTCGTCGCCGCTAAAAACACCTAGCAGGTGCAGGAGACTGGTAAACAGATTGAAGATCGACACATACAGGGTCACTGTGGCGAGAATGTAGTTACGCTCGCCGCCGTGCACGATTTCGCTGGTCTGGTAAAGAATGAGACCGGCCATCAAAACAATGAACATTGCCGACACGGCGATCTGGAGTCCCGGCATATGAAAGAAGAGCGCAGCCAGTGCGGCGAGGAACGCGACCAGGATGCCGGCGGTAAGCATGCCGCCCAGGAAACTGAAGTCCTTCCTCGTGGTCAGGGCGTAGGCCGACAGCCCAAGGAAAATCGCTCCGGTGCCCCCAAGGGCGGTCATCACCAGTTGCGGGCCATTACCGATCTGGGTCAGATATATATTGAGAATCGGCCCGAGGGTCAGCCCCATGAAGCCGGTAAGGGCAAATACGAAGACAAGCCCGAGGGCGCTGTTCTGAAACTTGGAAACCAGGAACAGCAAGCCGAAGTATCCGATTAACGTCACAATCACTCCGGGGTGGGGTAGCTCCAGAGCCATCGACAAGCCCGCCGTGAATGCGCTGAAGGTCAGCGTCATGGCCAGCAAAGCATAAGTGTTGCGTAGGACTTTGTTGGTTTCCAATACGCCGGCGGAAGCGCGAGCGTAGGCCGGATTGATTTGATTCATAATGATCTCCTTTGCTTAGGACATAATCGGGCAATTGGACCAGGAAATGGTACAGTAGTTTTTCTTGCGCGTGTAATGGTTTGAGCTAGACGGGGTTTTTCATGCGGGAGCCATTTCGAGACCGACTTTTCCGCCTCATCTCAGATCTCGTTCTTTGTCATTCGCCAAGCGGCAAGGAACAGGAAATAGACGCGTTCATCCTATCGTGGCTCGAGTCTATCGGCGTCGAGGCGAGCCAAGATGATGCCGGCAATATCATCGCGAGCGTTCGGGGAACGAACTCTGCTCGCGTCCTCGCCATTACCGCACACAAGGACGAGATCGGCGGCATCGTGAAGCGTGTGAGAGAAGACGGCAAGGTGGAGGTCCGGAAGCTCGGCGGTACTTTCCCATGGGTCTATGGGGAAGGGGTTGTGGATTTACTCGGCGACAGCTTAACGATTCCGGCGATCCTGAGTTTCGGTTCCCGGCATGTATGCCATGAATCGCCTCAAAAGGCATACGAGGAAGACAAGCCGCCGAAATGGGATACCGTTTGGCTGGATGCCAAACTGAGCAAATCGGAACTCACAGAAGCGGGGGTGCGTCCGGGAACGCGGATGGTTATCGGCAAACATCGGAAAGCGCCATTCCGGATGGGGGATTATGTCGCCAGTTACGCCTTGGACAACAAGGCCGCCGTTGCAATTCTTTTACTGCTGGCCGAGACCGTGAAGAGCCCAGTATCGGATTTGGATCTGGTTTTTTCCGCGCAGGAGGAGGTGGGAGCCATCGGAGCGCTCTATTACACCCGGCAGAAACGAGTCGACGAGCTGATTGCCGTCGAGATTGCCCCGAAATCGGCGGAGTATCCCATCGAAAGCGACGAAGAGCCCGTACTTTTGTCTCAGGATGGCTATGGCATGTATGATGAGACGTTGAATCGACGTCTTGCTGAGGCCGCGCGTAAGACGGGCGTGTCCGTGCAATACGCGGTGTTGAGCCAATTCGGCAGCGATGCGTCGGTGGCGATGAAAACTGGGCACGTGCCGAAAGGCGCATGCCTCGGGTTTCCCGCAGATAACACTCATGGATACGAAATCGCTCATTTAGGAGCGCTGGAAGCCTGTTATCAATTATTGCAAACCTACTTATCCTGAGATTATCTAATGCCCACCTTGGGTTCAAAGGTTGATTTTTGAATATTCGTTGCCATATAACAGGCATATCCGATTCTTGACTACAGACGTGGGTTATCGATGAAGAAACGTACTGGATTGGTTTTGAGCGTATTGATCGGGCTGTCCTTGGCGCTGTCCGGAATGGGCGACGCTTACGCCAAGCGCATGGGCGGCGGTAAGTCGTTCGGCAGCCGGCCGTCCTACAGCACGCCCTACAAACGCTCTACCGATATGACGCAATCCGCTTCTCCGGCTCAGCAACAAGCCTACCAATCGCCGGCCCAAAGGAACCAGGCGGCGCGCGAAGCGATGTCGCGACGGGGCGGGCTCATGGGAATGCTGGGTGGCCTGGCCTTGGGCGGTTTATTGGGCGCTCTCCTGTTCGGCGGGGCCTTCGAGCATCTCAACTTCCTGGACATTCTGGTGTTTGCGCTGATCGCATTCATGCTGTTCAAGTTTTTCGCCGCTCGGAGGCGAACCGAATCGAGCGAACCGGCAGCGGCAGGAGGATATTATTCGGGGACGGACTCGGCTCGGAATCCGGAATCCGATCACGCTTACCGGCGTCAGGCCGATTCCGGACAGGCGAGCAATTCGGGGTTCGATACGGACGTTCTGTTCGGAAAAGGGCGAGGTGCTTCGTCTTCAGGGCAAACTGCCGGCACGGCCGGACAACCCAATTCGGTTCCGACGGATTTCGATTCGGCCGGTTTTCTTTCCGGCGCAAGAGCGGCCTACGAGACGATGCAGAAAGCGTGGGACGAGGGAGACTTGGCGCAGTTAAGGGCTTTGACCACCGACAAGGTATTCGGCGAGCTTCAGGATCAATTGAGAGCTCGCGGAACCGAGAGCAACAGGACGGAACTGCTCAAGGTCGACGTGGAACTTCTCGAGGTGCGTGACCTCGGCTCAGACCGCGAGGCAACCGTACTGTTTGATGTGATCATACGTGAGTCTCCCGAGGAAAGACCTACGCAAGTGCGCGAAGTTTGGCACTTCGTACGTCCGAAACACAGCCGTCAACCGACCTGGTTTCTGGATGGAATTCAGCAGTTGGAAGACTGAGCAGAGTTGGGTTAAAGCGGGGGGAAGATAAAGCTTTGTCTTCCCTCCGGTCAGCTCATGAATAAAGCCAAATTTTGGCTCATGGCGTTCGCCATCGTAACGGTGGCAAGCCTCGGCCTGTATCGATGGGGTTTCCAACGAACCGCCCCGGATGCGGAGTTCGTCACGATCAAGGGCGAGCACATTCAGATGCGGGAGCTCCGCGGTCATCCGGTGTTGGTGACATTCTGGGCCAGCGACTGCCGGGCGTGCATCGAGGAAATGCCCGAACTGGCCGAGTTATACCAACAGCTTTTCGCGCGAGGTTTCAAATTGATTTCGGTCGCTATGCCTTATGATGTTCCAAGCCGGGTTTTAAGCTTGGCCGAGGCGAAACAGCTGCCTTATCCCGTGGCCCTTGATCCACTCGGACATCTGGCGGAAACATTCGATCAGGTCCGATTGGTTCCCAATAGCTTCTTGATTTCTCCTGACGGCCGGATTGTTATGCACCAACTTGGACGAATCGATGTCCGGAATCTTCGTGAGCGAGTCGAGCGGATGCTCGGAGACGTGTAAACGATGTGGCTGAAAGCCTTTCATCTCATCTTCATGGTGACTTGGTTCGCCGGTTTGTTTTATCTTCCCCGGTTGTTCGTCTACCACACGATGAGTGCCGATGCCGTCAGCGTCGAGCGGTTCAAGATCATGGAACGTAAGCTCTACTTTGGGATCATGACTCCCGGAATGATTTTGACGCTCGTGTTCGGCTTATGGATGCTCCACGATTATGCTTGGGAAGACTACGGTGACAGCGGCTGGCTTCGCGTTAAACTGTTCCTGATCGGATTGTTGGTGGGTTATCACGCTTTATGCGGAAAATGGCTGCGTGATCTGAAATATGACCGTAATGGTCACAGCCATATTTTTTTCCGCTGGATGAATGAAGTGCCGGTCTTGTTCTTATTCGCGATCGTGCTTCTGGCGACGCTCAAGCCGTTCTGATCTCCCCTGTCCGCTTGTCGAAACAACTATTTTGCCGATTCTTGTCGAGGATAATTACATGCCAACTTACGACTATCAGTGCGAAGCCTGCAAACATGAGTTCACCGCCATGCACAAAATCAGCGAGGCACCACCGAAGTGCCCTGATTGCGGCGGCGACGTCCGGAAAAAATTATCGGCTCCCGCGGTACACGGCAGTGGTGCTCGGAAAGAGTCTGCCATCAGTCCGGGACATGGTTGTGGGGCAGGGGCATGTGGATGTAAACACTAATGGGAGAGCAAAACCGGATTGCACGCCTTTCCAGGGACGGAAAGCGAAGCTTGCTACTCAATTGCTTCCGTACGGAAACCTTCCTGACTCCAGCATAAGACCGTTTCGCCATTTCCCCACTCGGGCAGGACGAAGCGCCGACATCGCTTATTCTCGATCTCGAACTCATGAACAGCGGGGCGGTGGGTGTGGCCGTGAATCAATCGATCCACGCCATAACGGCTCATGGTTTCTCTCACTGCTTCCGGGTTGACGTCCATGATCTCCGCCGTTTTGCCGCGCTTATCAAGCCCGCTCTTGAAGCGGTACCAGCGCGCATACATGCGGCGCAGCCAAAGCGGCTTCGATAGCGCCGCTTGTTTCCATGCGTCGGTGCGGATGCGTTCTCGAGCCCTCTGATACTGAACATCGTCGGTGCACAGGAGATCTCCGTGGGTAATCAACGTGGACACCCCGAAGAGATCGATGACCTCGTAATCGGCAAGCAAGCGGATGCCGGTTTCCCGAGCGAAGCTTTCGCCGAGCAGAAAATCGCGGTTACCGTGCTGGAAGTACACTTTGATGCCGGAGTCCGTAAGCTGCCTGAACGCGGACTTGACCTCCCGGTTAGGGGAGAAGTTGTCGTCGTCACCGAGATAGGCGTCGAAAAGGTCTCCGAGGACGTACAGCCGCTCGGCATCTGATGCGCGGCGTTTCAGAAACCGCAAGAAACGCTGTGTAATTTCCGGTCGTGTAACGCTGAGATGCAGATCGGAGATGAACAGCGTTTCGTTTTTCAAGGAAGATGGCTTCGTCTGTCTATTGACCGACGATGGTCGCTTTCTCGATGATGATGGGTGTTTGCGGCACATCCGATGCCATCGGGCCGCCGGAGCCCGTCGGAATTTTTGCCATCTTGTCGACGACGTCCATGCCTTCGGTGACCTCACCGAATACGGAATAACCCCATCCTTGCGGTGTGGCGCTCTTGTAATCCAAGAACGCATTGTCGACAAAATTGATGAAGAATTGAGACGTGGCGGAATGGGGATCCGGAGTACGGGCCATGGCTATCGTTCCGCGCTTGTTTTTAAGTCCATTATCGGCCTCGTTCTTGATTGCCGGGCGCGTGGGTTTCTGCTTGAAATCCTCGGTGTAACCACCGCCTTGAGCCATGAAGTTCGGTATGACTCTGTGGAAGATGGTACCGTCATAATGCCCCTCTTTGACATACGTCAAAAAGTTCTCGACCGTGGCGGGGGCTTTAGCTGAATCCAGCGTTAGAACGACATCCCCGAGATTGGTCTCCAACCGGACTTGAGGGGCGGGTTGATTCATTTTTGGTTTCTCCGCTGCAATGGATGATAAGGCAAAGCCGAAAAGACAAACGAAAACGATCTTGGCGAGCTTCATAGTATATCGCGTTGATGGTTAGGGTTCTTTCGCGGCGCTAATTTCCGGGTCTTGTTTATAAATTGGATCGAGCGAGCTGTCAGCCTCAAGGGAGGCGATTTCCTTAATGATACCGTCATTCAACCCGTAAACCCATCCGTGGAGATCCGGACGATCGCCGGCTCGCCACGCTCGCTGAATGACCGAGGTCTGCGCCAGGTTGTGAACCTGTTCGATGACATTGAGTTCGACCAGTCGGTTGTGACGCGCGTCCTCCGAATTTTCGGCATCGATGTTCTCTCGGTGCAGACGATGGATGTCCTTGATGTATTTGAGCCACTTGTTCATGAACAAGTGGTCGGGATGCGGTTTTCCCATCGCTGCTTTGATGCTGCCACAGCCGTAATGCCCGCAAACGATGATGTGCTTCACC
Source organism: Methylocaldum sp. (assembly GCF_039794385.1). Taxonomy (NCBI): domain Bacteria; kingdom Pseudomonadati; phylum Pseudomonadota; class Gammaproteobacteria; order Methylococcales; family Methylococcaceae; genus Methylocaldum; species Methylocaldum sp. The sequence continues at coordinate 28,795 of NZ_JBDIVO010000026.1, forward strand.
TTTAGAAAATCGACGGCATATTCGAGCGCGGCCAGGAAATTCATATCCATGATCGCCACTTGGTTGGCTATGTTCCGATGAACGAAAATTTCACCGGGCTCGGTTTGTGTCACCTGGTCGGCATGCACGCGGCTGTCGGAACACCCGATCCAGAACACGTCCGGATTCCGTGGCTGCCGTAGTTTGTCGAAAAATTCCGGATCGTGAGCGGCTTTCTCCTGAGCCCAAGCCTTATTTTCAAGCAGCAGCCTTTCGAGCGGTTTCATAATTTTCTCCGGTTACAGTTTGCTGTTTATCGGTGGTAGAGGCGCGCTGCGTCGCGATGCCGTGCGTGCCGTTGAGGTTTTTCAATTCCACGGTGATGTTGTCGTCCGAGGCGGCGGCCACGAAGTCGTGGATGGTTTCGAGGATGTCCTGATCGATGAATTGCGCCCGCGTGGCATCGATGATGACATACCCGTTTTCGCCCACCCGGTTCAGATACTCCCGCAACAGCGCCTTGTTGA
>NZ_JBDIVO010000027.1:0-29277 GCF_039794385.1 Methylocaldum sp.
CGTATGCCTTGAATTCGCCACCAAAGCGCTCCGCACCCACCTTGGTCAGAGCCGCCGTCAGGGTCGTCTTGCCATGGTCAACGTGACCAATCGTCCCGACGTTCACATGCGGCTTTGTGCGCGTAAACTTTTCTTTGGACATCCGCCAATACCCCTTAATCTGATAACCGATACATTCAAACTGGAGCCCATAACCGGACTTGAACCGGTGACCTCTTCCTTACCAAGGAAGTGCTCTACCGACTGAGCTATATGGGCAAGAAACCTGACGCCCTTTTTTGCTGGAGCGGGTGATGGGAATCGAACCCACGCCATCAGCTTGGAAGGCTGAGGTTCTACCATTGAACTACACCCGCGCGCAAAATCCTAAATCTAATGGTGGAGGGGGAAGGATTCGAACCTTCGAAGGCAGAGCCGTCAGATTTACAGTCTGATCCCTTTGACCGCTCGGGAACCCCTCCAAGGGTTAAGATGTGAATTATTCGGCATTCGATTGTCGGTGTCAATATTCAAGACGCGCCAATTCTTGAATCGTTATGCAGACAGCTTGTTACAGCGCCGAGGTCCCCCTGCAAGATCGCGGGAAACAGCTCGATCACTCGAGAAATTGCGCGATCTATTGATTCGCGCTCGTCACTACCCGGCTTGCCGAGCACATAAGGTACGACATCGTCGCGATTACCGGGGTGACCGATGCCAATGCGTATACGACAAAACCCAGCCGCCCCCAACTTGTCGATTAGATCCCTCAAACCGTTATGCCCCCCGTGCCCACCGCCGCATTTCAGTCGAGCGACACCAGGAGCAAAATCGAGCTCATCGTGAGCCACCAATATCTGCTCGACACCGATTTTATAATATCGAGCCAGTGCCGCGACCGATTGCCCACTCCGGTTCATGAACGTCATCGGCTTTAGGAGCAGAACGCTTTCGTTTTCGAGTTCCGGCGTCGCGACCAATCCCTCGAAACGCCGATCCTCCCTAAACGGAACGCCATACGAAGATGCGAGCTCATCCACAAACCAAAACCCGGCGTTATGCCGGGTTTTTTCATATTTGGTCGTCGGATTCCCTAAACCGACAACCAGCCGGAATCGAATAGACAAAAGCCCCTCCCGGCCATTTTGTCAGCAATGAACCAGCCTATTCAGCCGGACTCTCCGACGATTCAGCAACCTTCCCGGACTGAATCGCCGCGACCGGCAAATCGTGCTCCGGTCCATGAGCGAGAGCGAGAATTTCAACTCCTTCAGGCACCTTCAAATCCGAGAGATGGACCGACTGCCCCACATCAACATGCGCCAGATCAACCTCTATGTATTCGGGTAGCTGGTCCGGTGTACAAGCGACCTCCACGTCGACCAAGTTGTGGGTTACTACCCCGCCTTTTTTCACGCCAACCGAGATATCCTGATTGACGAAATGCAAAGGCACATGAACGCGAATCTTCTCTCCCCGGCTTACACGCTGAAAATCCATATGCATGATAATCGGCTTACTCGGATGCCTCTGCAAACCCTTCAGGATCGCCCGCTCCTCTCGTCCACTGACCTTAACAGTCAGAACATGGGAATAAACGGCCTCGCTCTCCAGACTCTTCACGACCTTATTGTGCTCCAGCACCAAGCCAATCGGGTCGGCGTTACCGCCGTACAAAACCGCCGGAACCTTGCCAGCCCGACGCAGCCGCCGCGCATCACCTTTACCGGTATTCGTTCTCAATTCAGCATCAAAGACAAAACTGCCTACCATCTTTCTCTCCAAAATACTCTTAGCAGTGAGTTAAAAAATTGGATCAATCTACATAAAGCGAACTGACCGACTCGCCGACCGCGATACGGCGTATCGTCTCCGCCAACATCTCAGCGACGCTCAACTGCCGGATCTTTTTACATTGCTGAGCATCCCGACGCAGCGGAATCGTATCCGTCACAACCAACTCATCGAGCACCGAATCTTCGATATTTTCTATCGCCCGCCCGGACAACACAGGGTGAGTACAATACGCCACTACTCGCCGCGCACCATGGTCCTTTAATGCGCCGGCCGCCCGGCACAAGGTTCCGGCCGTGTCCACCAGGTCATCGACCATGATACAGGTGCGCCCTTCGACATCGCCGATGATATTCATCACTTTAGCCTCATTCGGCCTCGGACGACGCTTGTCGATGATCGCCAAATCGGCATCGTCGAGACGTTTGGCCAATGCCCGCGCCCTTACCACCCCACCCACATCGGGGGAAACAACAATCAGATTCTGATATTTCTGCCGCCAAACATCGCCCAATAAAATTGGCGACGCGTAGACGTTATCCACAGGAACATCAAAAAAACCTTGAATCTGATCGGCATGGAGATCCACGGTCAACACCCGATCCGCTCCGGCCGCACAAATCATCTTGGCAACCAGCTTTGCCGTGATAGGAACGCGGGCCGACCTGATCCGTCGGTCTTGGCGCGCATAGCCGTAGTAAGGAATCACTGCCGTAATCACGGACGCCGACGACCGACGAAAAGCGTCGATCATGACTAGCAATTCCATGATATTTTCATTGATTGGCGCGCAGGTGGGCTGAATCAGAAAAACCTCTCGCCCACGGACATTTTCCTCGATCTCGACTGCTATTTCGCCGTCAATGAATCTTCCAATGGTTGCCATCCCCAAGCGCATGTTCAGCTTGCGCACAATGCCTTCGGCCAAGGCAGGATTGGCATTCCCGGAAAACACCATAAACGAGGCGTCTGTCATTCAAGACACTCCAAAGTCGAGACGTCGAGTCGGAATTACTATGGCTGGGGCGCCAGGATTCGAACCTGGGAATGCCGGGATCAAAACCCGGTGCCTTACCGCTTGGCTACGCCCCAATAATGTTGTTGACGGCCCTATTCAGACCAGCTTCAGCGCCTGATGGAGAGCCGACCGATTCCGTCCTCGCGCGACAAACACCGACCAGTCGCTCTCTAATGTCATGGCCGCCGCCCGCGCATCAGCTTCATCAGAAAATGCGGCAAACACGCAGGCCCCGGTACCGGTAAGTCTGGCGGGCGCAAAACGCCCCAAACTGCTCAAGGCAACTCCAACTTCCGGGTAGAATTCCGAAACCACAGGCAAACAATGGTTTTCCTGCTGCCCCGCAAGAAAGTCCACTATTTTGATCGGTTTGTTATTTCGTGTCAAACCGGGCGCCGAAAAAATTTGCGCGGTCGCCACATGGCAGCTAGGCACCACGACGACATACCAAGGCTCCGGCAGCTCCAATGGAGTCAACACCTCCCCAACCCCCTCGGCCCAGGTCGAACAACCATTGACAAAAACCGGAACGTCAGCGCCCAACTGCAGACCCAACACCATCAGATCCTGCAAAGACAAGCCTGTCCGCCATAAGGCATTCAACCCAAGCAGCGCTGTTGCGGCATCCGAGCTTCCGCCCCCAAGCCCACCTCCCATGGGCAGATTTTTCTCAATTTCAATCTCGACTCCGTATTCAACATCGGTTACGCGACGCAGGAGTTGCGCAGCCCTTACCGTGAGATCCTGCTCTTCCGGCACACCGGGGAGCGGGCTCAACAGCCGAATGCGGCCATCGGAGCGACGGCGCAGCGTAATCCAGTCGCAACGATCGATGAATTGAAATACGGTTTGGAGCAAGTGGTAACCATCGTCTCGCCGGCCCACTATTCTCAGCATTAGATTAAGCTTGGCCGGTGCTGGCAGACGAAGCACTTCCGCGTCCATCATGCACTACCCCTTAACACGCCAGCTATCCGCTATTAGTTTGAGCCTAACATCTGGCCCTTGAATCGCGATCTTCTGCGGCATAACCCGGCCCCCCACATTCATATAATTTTGGAACTGGAGCGTCCAACCCGATTGCCTAAACCCCAGCAAGGAACCGGACTCCCCATAAACAGGGGTATGCGTTTCGTTCGGATCGGGCAACCCCACAATCCAGTACCGCAAGCTCGACAATGGCACGGCAAACCCCAGCCGGTCCTTTAACATGGCATCGGGATCGCGGGACAACTCCGTAACCCCATCGCCTTCGTTAACGTAAATCAGGTCTTTTTGCAGAATGATAGAAACCATGCCCTGGCTAAAAGGCCCCGACACTCGCAAGCGATCCTGCTCCGCATCGTGCTCCCAGAACAGATTAGCCTGCCAGGCATCGTTCGCGGTTTGCACGCCAATCCGCCCCTCCAGCTGCCAGACTTTTAAGTCATAATTTTTCTCTTCGGCCTTTGGGGCTAGAGCAGGACGAGGCGGCTCCTTTTTGAAAACAGCGCAACCGGTCAGCGACGCGACCAACACAAAAACAAGGAATCTAAACAAAATTAGGCCTTTCTAACACCCGCTATTTGAAGGCTTCCCGATACTTGATCTTAATTTTTTTCATGTCCTCATGGCCTGGATCCTTCTTGAGCGCCTCTTTCCATATCTTTTTGGCTTCTTGATGTCGACCGGACTCCCACAACACCTCCCCCAAATGTGCCGCTATCTCAGGATCACTGACCGACTCATAAGCGCGCCGCAGATAATCGAGTGCCGAATCGTAGTTTCCCAAACGGTATTGCAGCCAACCGTAACTATCCAGGATAGCCGGATCGTCTGGCTTCAGCTCTATTGCCCGATCGAGATACCGCTTGGCTTCATCCAATCGGTCGCCGCGATCGGCCAGGGTGTAACCCAAGGCATTAAGCGCGTTGGCATCGTCTGGATTCTTTTCCAATACTGCACGCAGGTCCGCCTCTAACACCTCGACACGGTCTAGCTGTTCGGCAACCAAAGCGCGGGAATAAAGCAACTCCATCTGGCCCGGCATTTCTTCCAACGCCTCCGTCAGCAAATCAAACGCCGCCTCATAGTCCTTAGTTTTGGACAAGAGCTCTGCCTCCAGCAGGTAGAGCCGCAACGCCTCATTCGGAAATTCTTTGCGCACGTCAACTAAACGCTGCCGAGCGTCGGCCATACGGCCGAGATTAATCAACGCGGTAATTGAATTAACCTTAGCGTCGAATTCCAATGGCCCGGACCCAACTTTGTCGAACCGCTCCAGCGCATTTTGCAGGCGATTCTGGCGCGCTTCGATCAACCCCAAATAGAAATAGGCCTGTCCCCGCCACTTGGGTACGGTCGTTAGATCGGAAAACTCTTTCCTCGCCTTCTCGTCTTGCCCCGCCTCCATCAACAATGTCGCAAGGCCGAAACGCGCATCATGGTTATCCGGATCCTTCTCCAAAATACGAGTCAGCTCTTTCTCCGCCCCTCGAAAATCTCCAGCTTTCGCCAAAAATTGGGAATAGATCAGGCGCAAACGGACATTATTGGGATCGCTCCTCAGCGCCTTCTGAACCGTAGCCCTCGCCGCCTCGGAGTCACCCATCTGAGACATGACTTGGGCCTGCAATAGGCGAGCCCTATTCCAATCAGGGTGCAGAGCCAGCGCTTTTTCTGCTTCCTGCAGGGCTAACTGATACTCACCCCGGCTGCTGGCCAAAAGCGCATACGCGAAGTGAATCTCGGCCATACTCGGAAATTCCGTGACCAAGCGCTGCATTACTTTCGCCCCATCTTCCTTCGGAACCTCCGAATCCAGCCACTTGACCAATTCGATCAATGCATTTTCCAGGTCTACGTCGGGCAGGGTCAGTAGCGCCCTCAATTGATCCAGAGCCTTATCAGTTTGCCCGGCTTTCAGAAGCAACAAAGCCGCAACACGACGCGCCGAGGCATTTCCCGGATCTCGTTCGCTCCACAATGTAGCCGCTGTTAGAGCTTTTTCTGTATTCTTAAGATAGAGCCCGATTTGTGTTGCTCGCTCTGCAACCTGAGCATCTTGGGTAAGCTTGGCTGCTTCCAAATAATTGTTCAGAGCAATCTCGTACTGCCCGCGCTGGCCGGCCAATTCTGCCGACAATAACAAGTAGACGACTTCCGAATGCTGATTAAGCTCTTGGACATCTGCTTGACGGACCCCTTCCAAGGACTCGTCAGTATGAGGCCGCGATGGATTAATACCCGCGCATCCCGATAGCCCAATAGCACCGACACACGCCAAACAGACCAATCGTTTCAACACTGACGAAATTCCTAAGCCGAAGTTAATAAAAGAACCTTGGATAGTATTGACAACGCTTTTCTCCCTTCATCCGAAGCAGCATCGCGAAAATGTCCCGAGCTTTCGATTAAAGCGGGGTAGACTGACTTATAAGCCGGCGAGATTGTACGCTGTCCGTAACATGCAACAATAGACCCGAACCAACGGTATTTGGCTGCATTTGAGGTTTTTCTTAGAATTATATTTGGAAAGTCTCAGAAATTTGAGCTCATGAGCATTTTAACCTTAGGGTTGAATCACAACACAGCACCGATTTTGATCAGAGAACGCCTGGTCTTTCCGGCCGAACGAATCAAATGTGCCTTGCAGGATCTGATTCAATTACCCCAAATTGGCGAAGCCGCGATTCTATCCACGTGCAACCGAACGGAATTGTACTGTGGCGTCGAAACCGATGATCAAAACATTCTGATCGACTGGATCGCTCAAGAGCAGAGTCTTCAACGGGAAGATTTTCAACCGTATCTCTATGTCCACACCGACGGTGAGACGATCCGTCACATGTTTCGCGTCGCCTGCGGGTTGGATTCGATGATACTGGGAGAGCCGCAGATTCTCGGACAGATGAAATCGGCCTACCAAGCCGCAGCCGAAGCCGGAACTCTCGGCAAAACCTTGAGCAAACTGTTTCAGCACACCTTCACCGCCGCCAAGAAGGTACGAACCGACACCGCGATAGGTTCCAGCCCGGTTTCGGTTGCCTTTGCCGCGGTGCGCCTAGCACAACGAATTTTCGACGATCTTTCCGAACAGGCTGCCATACTGATCGGCGCCGGAGAAACGATCGAACTGACAGCCCGCCATCTGGCCGAAAGCAAAATCGGCCATCTGATAATCGCCAACCGCACCTACGACAAAGCACACACTTTGGCCACCCAGTTCAACGGGTTTGCCATCTCATTGGCCGAATTGCCGAAGCATTTGGCCAAGGCCGACATCGTCGTTTCATCCACCGCCAGCCAATTGCCGATTTTGGGTAAAGGCGGCGTCGAGAGCGCCCTCAAAGCCCGCAAGCATAAGCCGATGTTCATGGTGGATTTGGCCGTGCCTCGCGACATCGAACCGGAAGTCGCCCAACTGAGGGACGTTTATCTCTATACCGTCGACGACCTGCGGAACACCATCGAAGAAAACCTGAAATCGCGCCAGGAAGCAGCCAAGAAGGCCGAAGAAATTATCGACACCGAAGTGGAGCATTTTTTGGGCTGGTTGCGCGCTCAGGGTGCGACCTCCACCATCCGCGACTTCCGCAGCCACGCCGAAACGATCCGAGCCGAAGCCTTACATCGAGCAAAACAGGCATTACGATGCGGTAAATCTCCCGAAGAGGCGCTGGATCTTTTGGCGAATCTGCTCACCAATAAATTGATTCACATACCCAGCGTCCAAATCAAGCAAGCGGGCATCCATGAACGGCACGATCTGATTGCCGCCGCCCGAGAACTTTTTCAACTCAAAAACAGCTCTTCTTAATACGTGAAACCATCCATTCGCCAAAAACTCGATCATCTTGCCCAGCGATTCGAAGAAATTACCGCCCTCCTTGCCGAACCGTCGATTCAGAACGATCAAGACCGCTTCCGTGCCCTGAGCCGCGAGTACGCTCAACTCAATCCGTTGGTCGGCTGTTTCAACAAGTATCTCGGTGCAATCGAAGATCTTTCCTACGCGCAGAGTCTGCTCGACGACAGAGACCCGCAGGTGCGTAGCCTCGCCAAGGAAGAACTGGCCGATGCCGAGGGCAGAAAGGAAGCCTTGGAAAAGGAGCTGCAAATCCTTTTGCTGCCCAGGGATCCAAACGACGAACGCAATATCTTTCTGGAAATCCGGGCCGGCACCGGTGGTGCCGAGGCCGCACTGTTCTCCGGCGATTTATACCGCATGTACAGCCGCTATGCCGAGCAAAAGGGATGGAAGGCGGAGGTGATCAGCGAAAGCGAGGGCGAACACGGCGGCTACAAAGAAATCATCGTCCGCATCAGCGGTCAGGACGTTTATTCACGCCTCAAATTCGAGGCCGGCACCCATCGTGTACAACGCGTGCCGGAAACAGAAGCCCAGGGCCGTATTCACACTTCGGCCTGCACGGTCGCGGTACTGGCCGAGGCCGACGAAATCGACGTCGACATCAGCCCGGCCGATCTTAGAGTCGATACCTACCGCGCATCGGGCGCCGGCGGCCAGCACGTCAACCGGACCGATTCGGCGGTGCGCATTACCCATATACCCACCGGGATTGTCGTGGAATGCCAGGACGAGCGCTCTCAACACAAGAACCGCGCTCGCGCCATGTCTTTGCTGAAATCGCGCATCCTCTCCGCCGAACAGGAAAAACAGAGCGCCGAAATCGCCGCCTCACGTAAACTGCAAGTCGGCAGCGGCGACCGTTCGGAACGCATACGTACGTACAACTTTCCCCAGGGCCGACTCACCGACCATCGCATCAACCTGACTCTTTATCGGCTCGAAGCCATCATGGAGGGCGATCTCGACCCGGTAATCGATCCCTTGATCAATGAGCACCAAGCCGAATTGCTGGCGCAACTGGCCCAGGACTAATGCGATGAGTACTCCTCTTGCCTCACCGAGATCCAGCGGCATCACCATAGCGGCCGCGCTTCAGACCGCCAGAAGTCGCCTCGAAGGTTTGAGCGAAACGGCGCGGCTCGATGCGGAAATTTTGTTAGCCCGCGCATTAAACCGAGATCGATCGTATCTTCGCGCATGGCCGGAGCGAAAGCTTTCGCCCGATGTAGAAGACCGTTTTCACCATCTGATCGAGCGACGACAGTCCGGAACTCCGGTCGCGTACCTATTCGGCGAAAAGGAGTTCTGGTCTCGTACGTTTAGGGTTAGCCCCGACGTGCTCATCCCACGCCCCGAAACCGAGTTGCTGGTCGAATTGGCGCTGGCGGCCACTCCGGCATCCCAGACGGCCGATATTCTGGATCTGGGGACCGGCAGCGGCGCCATTGCCGTGACTCTCGCCGCAGAGCGCCCGGCAGCCCGCGTCACCGCAACGGATCTTAGCCCCGGCGCTTTGAACCTCGCGCAGGAAAATGCGGTTCTGCACGGCGTCCGCAACGTTCGCTTTCGACTGGGCGATTGGTTCGATGCGGTAGCAAGCGACGAGCAGTTCGATTTGATTGTCAGCAATCCGCCTTATGTCGCAGACGATGATCCGCATTTAAACCGAGGCGATGTGCGCTTCGAACCGAGTTTGGCACTAACAGGCGGACTACACGGACTGGATGCTTTCCGGATCATTGCTCGGGAAGCCTGCGATTACTTAAAACCGCATGGACAACTCATACTGGAACACGGTTTCGATCAGGCGGATTCTCTGGCTGACCTTCTGAACGAATTCGGTTACGCCGAAATCAGCCGCCATTCCGACCTTCAAGGTCACTTCCGCGTCACAACCGCACGGTGGGAACCGAGCAGCCGATCCTTTTCGGAACAAAAGCATGCACGATAAAGAAATTCATATCCCCCGCCCCTTAGTCAACCAACTGTTGCACTATGCCCAAACATCGCCGGAAGTTGAAGTCTGTGGTCTGATCGGAGCGAAAGACGGCACCCCAAGCCACTGTTATCCGGTCAAGAATGCGTCGACTACGCCCGACTGCCGGTTCCAGATGGAACCTCAGGACCAAATCGATGCCATGCGTAAAATGCGGGAGCGAGGAGAGGAACTGTTCGCGATCTTTCATTCGCATCCGGCCGCCCCAGCCGAGCCTTCCGCCATCGATCTCGAACAAGCGGCCTATCCCGATGCGGTATATATCATTATCTCCCTGAACACAAAGGGAGTTCTTGAAATGCGAGGTTTCCGGATCAATCAAGCGCGCCAAATCGAAGAAATCGCGTTGCTCCTGTAACGCTCACGGCGCAAAGTCGGCTAACGGGGCAGGCCTAGAGTTTCTTGCGATTTCGGAAAATCAGACCCCACGCTCATGACGAAACTCGTCACCTCCGAGATATCGAGAGCGGATTTGACTACCTTCGACTCGTGCACGATGACGGTGAACCCATTGGTCGGATTCGGCGAAGTGGGCACGTATAGAACATATCTGTCGCCCTCTCGGTTCGTGACGTAAGCCGGCAGCCACATCCCTTCCCTAGGATATTCCACATAAACGATTTCCCGCTTTTGCTCATCGGGCCTGCTGCGAAACATATCGACAATCTTTTTGGTCACCCGGTAAACCGTGTTTAGGAACGGAACTCGCTCTATCGCGAGATCGACTAGGGAAAGAACCAGGGAATGGCGCCGTTTGTTGACGGTGTGCCCGATGTAAGTCAGCAGGCCGAAAACGCCGGCGAACGCGAGAAAAGTTATGCCGTAATTGCCGACCGCCTCTTGCACGCCGAATACCGTACTCAGAATCAAATGGGCGAGAAATATGACGATCTGCGCCACTACGATGATTGGCAGTACCGCCAGAGTACCGATCAAGAAATTGTTCAAGACGATCTTGGCGAGGTGCTTGGCCTCAGCGAAATTACTCGGCGCCATGAGTTTTCTCCCTGAATGTCTAATTTGCCTTGTTAGACAATACGCCGCGCAACAATGATCACCAGGCCTCCTCATGCCTGAAGCGGCGGCTCCTTCACTGACTTGGCCCGACTTCGGTCCGGCTGTCGAACCACCCGCGCCGAATCATCCACTTCGCTGCTTCCAACACCGGGAGTATCGTGGCCGACGCGCCCAGCACTACCGCCCACTCGATTCGCGACAGGCCGAAAGTGCCGAATGCCTCCTGAAAGAACGGCACATAGATGATAGCGAGGAGCAACATCGCCTCCCAAGCGATCGCCAGATTCAGCCATTTGTTCGCGAACGGCCGACGAAACACGGAAAAACGGTCGGATCGAAAATTGTAGGCCTTGAAGAACTCGATCGAGACCAGCGTCGCGAAAGTCACCGTCATCGCCTTGGAAAGCTCGTTGCCGTTGTGTAACGCCCAGACAAAGACACTGAGATTGACCAGAGTCGACCAAATACCGCCGACCAGCATCAGCGAAACGACGGGAAAACTGAAAATCCCCTGCTTCGGGTCGCGCGGCTTCTGTTGCATCAAGGCTTTGTCCATCGGATCGACCGCCAACGCCAGAGCGGGAAGTCCATCGGTAGCCAAATTCACGTAAAGAATTTGCACCGCGCTTAAAGGCAGCGGCAACCCTGCCAGCGTAGCGCCCGCCATCAGGCCGATTTCACCGATGTTGGAAGACAACAGATACATCAGGTATTTCTTGATGTTGCTGAAAATCCCCCGCCCTTCCTCTACGGCGGCGACGATGGAGGCGAAATTGTCGTCGGTGAGCATCATTGCAGCGGCCTCCTTGGATACATCGGTGCCGGTGATGCCCATAGCCACTCCGATGTCGGCCTGTTTGAGAGCCGGAGCGTCGTTCACGCCGTCTCCGGTCATGGCGACGATGCGGCCTTGTTCTTGCAGAGTCCGGACGATGCGAATCTTATGCTCGGGAGCGACACGGGCGAAGACCTCGATTCGCCTGACCGCCTGCGCGAATTCTTCATCGCTCATCGCGTCCAGTTCGACGCCCGTAATCACTCGTCCGTGGTTCAAAATGCCCAGCTCGCGGGCAACCGCTCGGGCGGTGGCAGGATGGTCCCCCGTAATCATGATGACCTTAATGCCGGCCTTTTCGCAGGTGGCGATGGCGGACTTGGACTCGGAGCGAGGCGGGTCGATCATCCCGACCAGCCCCAGGAAACACATGTCTTTTTCAGCCGTTTCCAGAGACGTGTCTTCCTTTTGCGCCACTGCCAGAACACGAAGCGCCTCGCCGGCCAAGCGCTCGGCTTCGGCCTGTATCACGCCGCGGGCCGCATCGTCCAAAGGAGCCTCCCCCTCTGCGCTCAGCCAGCGATCGCTGGCGCTAAGAATGACCTCCAAGGCACCTTTGGAATAAGCTATCCGCCCGCCCTCGGCATTCTCATGGAGCGTCGTCATCCGCTTGGATTCCGAGGTAAAAGGAATCTCGCCCACGCGCGGAAACCGGCGGTCCAATTCGGAGGGTTTTAACCCGGCCTTGGCGGCAGCGACCACCAACGCGCCTTCCGTGGGATCGCCTTTAACCTGCCAGCGGCCCTCTTCAGTTCGATGCACGCCCGCATCGCTCGCCAGTGCCGCCGCTTGAAGCAGATTCAACACTGGAGGGGTAGGAGCGACTTCCCGAGCCTTGTGGAGAAACCGGCCCACCGGTTCGTAACCGGCACCGGTAACGCTGAACAAGTCTCCGCCGGTCCAAATCTTGCGGACGGTCATCTCGTCCTTGGTCAAGGTCCCGGTCTTGTCCGAACAAATAACGGACGTGCTGCCCAGGGTCTCGACGGCCGGCAGACGCCGGATGAGCGCGTGACGCCGGACCATCCGGCGAGCGCCGATGGCCAGAGAAATCGTCACCACGGCAGGCAGGGCTTCGGGCACCACGGCAACGGCCAGGGCAATGCCGAAGATCAGCATGTGCTCGAAGGATTCGCCGCGCCAAATACCGAGAGAAACGATAACAGCGACGATGAAAATGGCGGCGACGGCGAGCACGTTCCCGACTTTGTCCAGGCTCTTCTGCAGCGGCGTCTCGCGCTGTTCAGCCCCGCGCAAGAGCCCCACGATACGCCCGAATTCGGTTTCCATCCCGGTCGCGACGACAATGCCCTGGCCCCGCCCATAGGTCACGGCAGTGCCGGCAAACCCCATATTTTGGCGATCACCGATGGCTAGCCCAGGATCGTTCAGCGGCGCGGTACGCTTTTCCACCGGCGCCGATTCACCTGTTAGGGGCGCCTCGTCGATTTGAAGGTTTACGGCTTCGATCAGACGCAGATCGGCGGGAATGCGGTTGCCGGTCAGCAAACGGACAACGTCTCCGGGAACCAGATAGCGTGCGGGTATCTCCACGAACTTGCCGTCGCGCATCACGCTAGCCATCGGTGCCGCCATCTGCTGCAGGGCTTCCATCGCGCGTTCGGCGCGGTACTCCTGGAAAAATCCGAGCAATACGGCGAATAAAACGATCACCGCGATGACGATGGATTCGACGGTATGCCCCAAATAAGCCGAAAAGCCGATGGCGACCAGCAGAATAACGACCAGAACGCTTTTGAACTGCGACAGAAAAAGTCTGAACGCCGGGGCCCCCTTGCCCTGCTCGATCTCATTGAATCCATGCTTGGCGAGACGGTGATCCGCCTCCTCTTCGGTCAATCCGCTTGGACCGGATCTAACGGCCTCATAAATCTGTTCAACCGTCCTGGCATGCCAGGACGGTTGCTGCTCCGTTACATCGGCCAGATCGGGTTTTATCAGCTCGATCCGATTCAGACTATTCCACACGAACCGCCAATGGAAACCGATGCCGGCCAACACAGCAACATGGAACAACTCGTGGGGGCCTAACACCCCGCCGACGATAACCGGCCATCGCAAAAAGTCGAGAAGCGCTCCCGAGGTGTAAGCCAATGCGCTGAACAGCAGCGTTTTGACGAATGAAAAACCGTAACGGCGCCAAACAGCTATCCCGGACGCCAGCCCCAGCCAGCCTAACCCTAAATACAGCGTCAAACCGAGCGCTTCCGGGATGTCCTGGAAAAAGATGACCTTGAGGGTCAACCCCGTAATCGCCAATCCCCAAATCAAAAGCAAAAAGCCCCAGCGCCAAAGACCGGAGAAAAGAATGCAGTGGACAGGGGTGAAACTCCCGGCGATCAACAAAAAGATCGCGGCATGATCCAGCCGCTGCAATACCGCACGTCCTGCCCCGCCGACGGACAGCAGATGGAACACGCCGCTCATGGAGAGGAGAAAAATGCAGGTAAAAACGAACACCCCGACAGCCACTATGTGGCCGACGTTGCCCCTGGCCCGGCGAATCAAGAAAAACCCCAGAACGGCAAACACGCCTGCGGCCAGCAAATGCATGAGAGAGCTTACGGGATCGGCAAAACCAGGAATCGAATAAGTCTCCATAGCGGGATAGGGCGTCAAAACGGCCAATTGAAAGGGGCAGGGATCTTGCGCCGGCGATGGAGTGCGGCCAAGAAACGGGGCTTGGGCCGGCAAACGCGCGAACGGTCCCACCGCGCCGAAACATCTCGCTTCGGGCGGCACTTAGATTCGGGAAGTGATCGATGGGACCTTAAGGGCTTGCTGATCGCCGCGGTATGACGCAAGGCTACTGCAATTTTTTCTTTAGCAAATCGTTCAACTGCTGCGGATTGGCCTTGCCTTGGGTCGCCTTCATAGCCTGGCCGACGAAAAATCCGAACAGCTTGTCTTTACCGGCCTTGTACTGTGCCAACTGCTCCGGATTCGCCGCAATGATTTCATCGATGATTTTCTCGATCGCTCCGGTATCGGTGATTTGTTTCAGCCCCTGTTTTTCGATAATGGCGTCGGCGGTCTCGCCGGATTCCCAAAGCGCTTCGAAGACCTGCTTAGCCAGTTTTCCTGAGATCGTACTATCGGCGATGCGCCTGATGAGACCCGCGAGGCGAGGCGCTTCGATCGGACATTTCTCGATCTCTAGACCGGCCTTGTTGAGTGCACCGGACAAGTCGCCCATGACCCAGTTGGCACATAACTTGGGATCGCTGCCCGCCGACTCCCTGACCACGGCTTCGTAATAATCGGCAAGCTCCCGCGTGGCCGTCAGCACGGTCGCGTCGTAATCGTTCAGACCGTACTGGGACTTGAAACGGTCGCGCTTTTCGTCCGGCAACTCGGGCAACCCCTTGCGCACGTCTTCGACAAAATTGCTCGATATTTCCAAAGGCAGCAGATCGGGATCGGGAAAATAGCGGTAGTCGTTCGCTTCTTCCTTGCTGCGCATGGAGCGGGTTTCGTCCTTGTTGGCATCGTACAAACGGGTTTCCTGTACGACTTGTCCGCCGTTTTCGAGAATTTCGATCTGCCGCTCGATTTCGTAGTTGATGGCACGCTCCACGAAGCGGAACGAGTTCAGGTTCTTGATTTCGGCACGGGTACCGAATTTTTCCTGACCTTTAGGGCGAACCGACACGTTGGCGTCGCAACGGAACGATCCCTCCTGCATGTTGCCGTCGCAGATCTCCAAATATCGAACTAGGGCATGCAGCTTTTTCATGTAAACCACCGCCTCCTTCGCCGAGCGAAGATCCGGCTCGGACACGATTTCCAGCAGCGGCGTGCCGGCCCGGTTCAAGTCGATTCCGGTAAAGCCGTGAAAATCTTCATGCAAGGACTTGCCGGCGTCTTCTTCCAAATGGGCGCGCGTGATCCCAATGATTTTCTCGATGCCGTCCACGGAAATGTTCAAATGCCCCTGGCTTACGACCGGAAGATCGTATTGGCTGATTTGATAGCCCTTCGGCAAGTCGGGGTAGAAGTAGTTCTTGCGCGCGAATACCGAAAAAGGAGCCACGCGGGCGCCGATGGCGAGACCGAATTTGACCGCCATGCGCACCGCCTCGCCGTTCAAAACGGGCAATACGCCGGGCAAACCCAAATCCACCGTACAGGCCTGGGTGTTGGGCTCGGCGCCATAGGCCGTAGCCGCACCCGAAAAAATCTTGGATTTAGTAGCGAGCTGGGCGTGAATTTCCAACCCGATGACCGTTTCCCATTCCATACAAACCTCTTAAACGAAATCTTTCGGAGCCCGCCGGTGCCAATCGGTCGCTCGCTGATACCGATGCGCGACATTGAGCAAACGCTCCTCGGAAAAGTAATTGCCGATGATCTGCATGCCGACCGGCAAATTCTTGGAAAATCCGACCGGAACCGACATGCCGGGGAGACCGGCCAAATTTACGGCGATCGTATAGATGTCCGACAGGTACATCGCGATAGGGTCGGCGGTCTTCTCGCCGAAGCGGAATGCAGCGGACGGCGAGGTAGGCCCCATGATCACGTCGACATCCTCAAAGGCCCGTTTGAAATCGTCGCTGATCAAGCGTCGGACTTTTTGGGCTTTAAGGTAATAGGCATCGTAGTAACCCGCGGACAGCGCATAAGTGCCGATGAGAATGCGCCGCTTCACTTCCGCACCGAAACCTTCACCGCGAGAGCGCATGTACAGATCGTGCAAGTCTTTCGGATCCTTACAGCGATACCCGAAACGGACGCCGTCATAGCGGGCCAGGTTGGACGAACATTCGGCGGGTGCCACAACGTAATAAGCCGGTACCGACAACTTCATGTTGGGCAACGAAATCTCTTTCACGGTCGCGCCCAGCTTCCGATATTCGTCAATAGCGTCGTCAATCAGGCGCGCGATGTCCGAATCCAAGGCCTCATCGAAAAACTCTTTGGGCAGGCCGATCCTGAGCCCTTCCAAGCTGTTGTTGAGAGAGGCGGAATAATTCGGCACCGGCCTATCTACGCTAGTCGAGTCCTTTTCGTCGAACCCGGCCATGACTTGGAGCATGAGCGCGCAGTCTTCCGCGGTTCGGGCCATGGGACCACCTTGGTCGAGGCTGGACGCGAATGCGATCATTCCCCAGCGGGAAACCAAACCATAGGTGGGTTTCAAGCCAGTGATGCCGCAAAAAGACGCAGGCTGGCGAATCGATCCGCCAGTATCGGTACCGGTGGCCCCCGGAGTCAGACGGGCCGCCACCGATGCCGCCGAGCCGCCGGACGAACCGCCCGGAACCGCATCGGTGTCCCACGGATTTTTTACCGGTCCGAAATAGCTCGTTTCGTTGGATGACCCCATGGCAAACTCATCCATGTTGAGTTTGCCCAGCATGACCGTTCCGGCCTGCTTGAATCGCTCAACGACCGTGGCATCGTACGGGGCGATAAAATTATCGAGCATCTTCGAACCGCAACTCGTCTTCACGCCTTTGGTGCAGAAGATATCTTTCTGAGCGATGGGGACGCCGGTCAAGACACCGGCAGAACCCTGTGATATCGCCGCATCCGCCGCTGCAGACTGCGCTAGCGCCTGCTCTTCAGTGACGGTCACAAAGCAATTGAGTTGCGGATCGTAGAGCCGGATGCGTGCCAGAAAAGTCTGTGTCAATTCGATGCTGCTGAATTCTTTTTTTCTGAGTCCGTCAGCTAATTCGGCAATGGTTTTGTCGTGCATGAGATAGTTCCGAAATCCAGAATACGCGCGAAACGGCGGTAGCCCTCCGGCTTCGGCCGTTCCTATCGATCACTCGATAACCTTGGGCACCAGATAAAGCCCCGCTTCCACCAAGGGTGCATGGGCCTGGAATAACTCCCGCTGGTCGGTCTCGCTCACCGTATCCGGCCTCAAGCGCTGAGCCTGATCCAAAGGGTGAGCCATCGGAGTGACCTCCGAGGTATCCACGGTGCTCATTTCCTCGACAAAATCCAATATGCCTGTAAGATCTCGAGCATAAGCGGCCGCTTTTTCCGCATCAATGGCAAGCCGGGCAAGCCAAGCAATTTTGTAAACTTGGTCAATATTTAAGGACATATTTGCATCCGATGTTTCTTTCAGTCATATAATACCTGATATATGGCTTTTGTCGCTCCGGGCTATCCGTTGTAAAATCACGGCATTCACAAGGACTATATGCCTATGTTCTTCAGACACCTCCGAGGATTTTTCTCGAACGACTTGTCCATCGACCTTGGCACCGCAAACACCTTGATCTACATCCGTGGCCAAGGCATCGTGGTGAACGAGCCGTCAGTGGTGGCTATCCGCGAGGATCGCACCCGCGGACAGAAATCCATCGCGGCAGTCGGTTCGGCTGCAAAGTCGATGTTGGGGCGAACCCCCGGCAACATCACTGCCATCCGGCCTCTCAAGGACGGAGTGATCGCCGACTTCACCGTCACGGAGAAGATGCTCCAGTACTTCATCCACAAGGTACACAGGAACAAGCTTTTTCGGCCTAGCCCCAGGGTTTTGATCTGCGTACCGTGCGGTTCTACCCAAGTAGAACGACGGGCGATCAAGGAATCGGCGGCCGGAGCTGGGGCACGGGAGGTCTATCTCATCGAAGAGCCCATGGCGGCAGCCATCGGTGCCGGACTGCCGGTGCATGAAGCGCGCGGATCGATGGTCCTGGACATTGGCGGCGGAACATCCGAAGTAGCGGTAATCTCGCTGAACGGTATCGTCTACTCCGCCTCGGTGCGTATCGGTGGCGACCGCATGGACGAAGCCATTATGAATTACGTACGCCGGAACTATGGGACACTGATCGGAGAGTCCACCGCCGAACGGATCAAGTACGAAATCGGTACTGCCTATCCGGGTAGCGAGATCAAGGAAATTGAAGTCAAGGGACGCAACCTGGCGGAAGGCGTCCCGCGCAGCTTTGTCTTGAACAGCAACGAAATCCTCGAAGCGCTTCAGGAACCTTTACAGGGGATTATCGGAGCGGTAAAAGTGGCGCTGGAACAGACACCGCCCGAACTGGGTGCTGATGTCGCGGATCGGGGCATCGTTTTGACCGGCGGGGGCGCGTTGCTTAAGGACATGGACCGCCTGATCGCCGAAGAAACCGGACTTCCCGTTTTTATCGCGGAAGATCCGATGACCTGCGTTGCTCGCGGAGGTGGGCGAGTACTGGAACTGCTGGACGAAATTGGCGCGGCAGCATTCTCACTTGAATGAAGTCGGCCGGCTGCCGGCTCGCGTCGTTTTAAGAGGATTGGGATATCAAACGGCTGTTCACGCGAGGCTATTCACTCAATATCCGTCTATTGCTGTGTTTGGCGGCTGCCTTGGTCTTGCTCGCCGCCGAGCAACACGGCGTCTTTCATGCCGCGCGAACGCCTTTCGCGTCCGCGACCTACCCTTTACAGCAAATCGTTAGCTCGCCCGTACGTTTTGGACAGCACATTATAGAATCCGTATCTACATACGCGGGGCTGGTGGCGGAAAACCAAAAATTAAGGGAGGAGCAGCTCGTCCTCAAGACGAAGCTGTTGAAATTCGCCGCCTTGGAGCAGGAGAATATCCGGCTTCGCGGGCTTTTGGACACCTCTTATAAAGTTGGCGAGCAGGTATCGATAGCCGAGCTACTGTCCGTCAACCTCGTCCCCTACGAGCATATCGTCGTGGTAAACAAAGGTGCCCGATTCGGCGTTCATGCCGGCCAACCTGTGTTCGACGCGAACGGAGTCGTGGGGCAGGTGCTGCGAGTTGGGCCCTACAGCGCCGAAGTGATGCTGATTACTGACCCGAATCATGCCATTCCGGTACAGGTAAATCGGAACGGCCTTCGTACTCTTGCTTTGGGCACCGGACAAACCGATCGCCTGGCACTACCCTATCTTTCCAGCAATGCCGATATTCAGGTAGGCGACCTCCTCGTAACCTCGGGACTCGGAGGCGTTTTTCCCCATGGTTATCCCGTGGCGACGGTAACAGACGTCGCACCGCAAAAAACATCCTTTGCAAAAATCTCTGCCGCGCCGGTAGCCCAGCTCGACCGAAACCGCGAGCTGTTGTTGGTCTGGAGCGACTCGCGATCCATCCCGCGCATCCCTGCCGGTCAAGAGCAGCATTCAAACACTTTACCCCCTAATGGCGACCGTTAAATCGTCCTCGGCCGGACTGATGGTGGTACCGCTAAGCCTGGTATTTGCCATGACTTTGCGCATTCTGCCTTTACCTCACGAGCTATTCGTACTCAACCCTGATTGGACCGCTTTGTTCCTGATTTACTGGACGATTGCGATACCGGACCGTGTAGGGGTAGGCACGGCCTGGCTCACCGGACTTTTCGTCGACACCCTAACCGGCCGCATGTTAGGTCAGCATGCCCTGGCTTACTCCGTCATTGCCTATGTCAGTCTGCGATTGTATCGCCGACTGCGCCTTTACCCGCTCCCCCAGCAATCCCTCTGGATACTCCTGCTCCTGCTGATCAGCCAATTTCTGATCCTCTGGACGCAAAACATCAAAAACATGAGTGTCCTAAATTGGACATATTGGCTACCATCATTCACCGGCGCACTCGCCTGGCCGGCGGTTTTGATGACGCTACGGCGAATCAGGCGCCATTTCAGCATCTTCTAACGTTCGGCTATGCGGTAAGTGATCGCTATGAGCCGCCCCTTCGACCTCAAAGGCAAGTTTTACGAGAACCGACTGTTTCTCAACCGCATCGCCGCCAGCGTGCTATTCATGCTGCTGGCTACCGCGGGACTTGTAATTCGCCTGATTTATCTCCAGGTGATGGGGCACGAGCACTACACGACCTTATCGCGAGACAATCAGGTCAAGATATCTCCATTAGCGCCGTCCCGCGGCTTGATTCTCGACCGTAATGGCGAAGTTCTGGCAGACAATACGGCCACTTATAGTTTGGAAATCATTCCCGAGCAGGTTCCGGATCTGAACGCCACCTTAGCCGAACTCAAGAACCTGCTCAATCTGAGCGACGAAGATATAAGCCGATTCAAAGCTCAAAAAAGCCAACGAAAAAGTTTCGAAAGCGTACCCTTGCGCCTGGAATTGACAGAGGAAGAAATTGCCCGCTTCGCTGTCAAGATGCCTTATTTCCCCGGCGTCGAAATCCGAACTCGGTTCATGCGCAGTTACCCTTACGGCCATTTGACATCCCATGTCGTAGGCTACGTAGCTCGCATTAACGAAGCTGAGCTCCGATCACTGGATCCGGCACAATACCGCGGAACCTACCATATCGGAAAGAGCGGCATCGAAAAGGCCTACGAATCCGTTTTGCATGGCAAGACTGGCTACGAGGAATACGAGACCAACGTCCAGGGCCGCGCTATCCAGGTGCTGAACACCACTGATCCCGTAGCGGGAGCCGATCTTTATCTTTCGCTGGACATCCGATTGCAGAAAACCGCGTTCGATGCGCTCGGCGAGTATGACGGATCGGTAGTCGCCCTAGATCCTGCTACCGGCAGAGTATTGGTATTAGTTAGTAAACCAGGCTTCGATCCTAATCCGTTTATCCACGGCATCCGCAAAGAAGACTACGATATCCTTCAGAATGCACCGGAGCGGCCGCTATACGACCGGGCACTGCGGGGCGCGTATCCCCCGGGCTCGACGATTAAGCCGTTCGTGAGCTTGGCGGGTTTAAAAATCCTGGACATAAGTCCGGCAAGACGAGTGCTTTGCCCCGGTTATTACCGCCTTCCCAACGCGGACCACAAGTACCGGGACTGGCGCAAGCAAGGACACGGCTCAGTGGATCTCAAATCGGCCATCACCCAATCCTGCGACGTTTTCTTCTACGACCTCGCCCACCATATCGGCATCGACCAGCTACATGATTTCATGCAGCTATTCGGCTTCGGGGAGCGAACCGGAATCGATCTCGTCGGCGAAAAATCAGGCCTCTTTCCTTCGAAGGAATGGAAGAAAAAAAAGCGCAAGCAAGTATGGTATCCCGGCGAGACGGTCATCGCGGGCATTGGACAGGGCTATGTCCAAGTTACGCCTGTCCAACTAGCCAGAGCCACGGCGGTACTCGCCAGTCGAGGGCGAAACGTGGAACCTCGGGTCGTGGACACCATGAAAGCTCCGTACGAGATCCAAAACCCCTACCCTAAGAGCGGTGACGAATTTGTCGCCGATCTCAGACCCGAGCACTGGCGTACGGTGATTGATGCTATGGTCGATGTGGTCCATAGTCAACGGGGTACAGCCAAAGGAATAGCCCACGGGCTTTCATATACCGTCGCCGGCAAAACCGGGACCGCACAGGTGTTCACCGTGAGGCAAGACCAAGAATACAAGAACTTGAAGATTACCAAGGCTATGCGCGATCACGCCTGGTTCATAGCCTTCGCGCCGGCGGAAGCGCCTCGCATCGCGATCGCCGTACTTGCCGAAAACGGTGGGCATGGCGGGTCCGTCGCTGCCCCGATCGCCCGCGCCATCATGGATCAGTATCTACTGGAAAACCCATGAACATAGACCCCGTTCTCGCTCAACTCCGGATCACGCCGCCTCAGCACGTTTCGCCGCTGCAAAAGTTCCATATCGACGTGCCGCTGTTGGCCGGACTGGGAGGATTGTGCACTCTCGCCTTCATCATCCTTTATAGCTCCGGCGGCCAAGATATAAACGTACTCTTACGTCAGTCGGCGCGCCTCGGGCTGGCGATGGCCATCATGATCGCCATCGCGCAAATTCACCCGCGTCACTTCAAGTTTTATAGTCCGGTTCTTTATCTGCTCGGAGCACTGCTTCTGACAGCCGTTCTGGTGATGGGCAAGATAAGCATGGGCGCCCAACGCTGGCTAGACCTCGGAATCATTCGCTTTCAACCATCCGAACTGACCAAGTTGTCCACCCCCATGATGATCGCCTGGTATTTGTCCGGAAATACATCTCCGCTACGATTGAAGCAATTGGTTCTTGCCGGTGTATTGGTTCTGATTCCCACGGCGCTGATCGCCAAGCAGCCGGACCTCGGCACGGCTGTATTGGTAGCCAGCGCCGGCTCGGCCGTGGTGTTCCTCGCGGGAATCCCGTGGCGCTACATACTGGCCCTTGCAATTTTGGGTGGAAGCTTGCTACCTGTAGGCTGGCACTTTATGCACGGCTATCAGCGGGATCGGGTTTTGACATTCCTGAACCCGGAAGGGGACCCTTTAGGACGCGGTTATCACATTATTCAATCCAAAATCGCGATCGGTTCCGGCGGCATCTACGGCAAAGGATGGCTACACGGCACGCAGGCGCACCTGGAATTTCTGCCGGAGCGCTCCACCGATTTCATTTTTGCGGTGTTCGCCGAGGAGTTCGGATTGGTCGGCTGCTTGGGCCTTTTGGGGCTTTATTTGTTTGTTCTCGGGCGTTGTTTTTACATCGTGGTCCAGGCGCAGGACAACTATAGCCGACTCCTGGCCGGGGCGCTGACCGTGACTTTCTTTGTATATGTATTCGTCAACATCGGCATGGTGATCGGCATTCTCCCTGTGGTGGGAGTACCCCTGCCCTTGATCAGCTACGGCGGCACGTCAATGGTGACCCTGCTCGCCGGGTTCGGTATGCTAATGTCCGTCCAGACCCATCGTAAACTCCTGCCGAACGGATGATTATGAGATCCCTCAGTCTCATTTTGCTCATTGCTTCTCTTTATGGCTTTTCTTCACTCGGGAAGGCTGCGGAAAGTCTGCCGCAGCGACCGGACGTCCGAACTTTCATTCGGGATATGAGCCGCAAACATCACTTCAGCGCCTCAGAACTCAACAAGATATTCCAGGACGTGACCATCCAGGAAAAGATTCTCGAAGCCATGGCCAAACCATATGAAGCCAAGCCTTGGCATGTCTACCGCAAGCTGTTTCTCACCGAGAAACGCATACAAAGCGGGGTCGACTTCTGGGGCAAGAACGCTGCCGCTTTGAAGGCCACGGCCAGTAAATACGGCGTTCCCGCCGAGGTGATCGTCGCCATTATCGGAATCGAAACCAGCTACGGCCAGTCGCCGGGCAAGTACCGGGTGATCGACGCACTTTCAACTCTGGCCTTTGCCTATCCGAAACGGGCCGAGTTTTTCCGGCGCGAGTTAGAAGAGTTCCTGGTGTTATGCCGGGAAGAACACATGAATCCCGGCAGTCCCACGGGATCCTACGCGGGCGCGATGGGTATGCCGCAGTTCATGCCGAGCAGCTATCGGAGATATGCCGCCGATGGCGACGGCGATCAACGACGCGACATCTGGAACAATCCGGCCGACGCCATTGCCAGTGTCGCCCGTTATTTCTCCGTTCATGGATGGCAGTCGGGCGAGCCGGTAGCCTTCCCCGCTTCGGTGAACGGCGCTGTACACGAGCGGCTGGCAAACGGCAACCTAAAACCGAGCCGAACCTTGCAGGAATGGCTTTCGCTTGGCGTCATCGATTCCAGCGCGTCCTTGCCCGCCAACGTCAAGGCTGCTCTGGTCAAACTCGATGAAGAAACGGGGCCTGTCTATTGGCTGGGGCTTCACAATTTTTACGTCATCACCCGCTACAACCATAGCCCGCTATACGCGATGGCCGCCTACGAACTGAGTCGTGAATTGGTTTCTCGCCGTAGCGCCGGTAGTTCGTCCTGACCCAAAGACTCCAATGCCTTATCCGGCGGCCCCGGAACGCCGCATGCCCGTGTTACAATGCGGCGCCGATTTTTAACCTGACCGAAAGCAGAAAGCCGTGAAAATAAAATTACCCAGCTTGCTTTTCCTTTTCGCCTTGCTCGGATTTTACCGTCTCAGCCTCGCCGATCAGGTTTTGATCCCGGCGCCCCCCGAAATCGGCGCCAAGGCTTATATTCTGGCGGATTTCAACAGCGGACGCGTGCTCGCCGAGAGCAATGCGGATGAACGCCTCGAGCCTGCCAGCCTGACCAAGATCATGACCGCCTACGTGGTATTCCGGGAATTGGCCGCAGGCCATCTAAAACTGGATGACATGGTCATGGTGAGTGAAAAAGCCTGGCGCACCGAAGGATCGCGCATGTTCGCCCAGGTCGGCGCCCAGATTCCGGTCGAAATGCTGCTCAAGGGCATGATCGTTCAGTCCGGAAATGACGCTAGCGTGGCCTTGGCCGAACATATTGCCGGCGACGAAGCCGTGTTCGCTCAGATGATGAACCAACAGGCCGAACGGCTGGGTATGAAGAACACCCATTACAAGAACAGCATGGGCTTGCCGGATCCCGAGCATTATACGACCGCTCGCGATTTGGTTATTCTCACTCGTGCCATGATCGACGAATTCCCCGAGTTCTATAAATGGCACGCCATCAAGGAATTTGAATTCAACGGCATCAAGCAGCATAACCGCAACCGCCTATTATGGCGCGACCCGACCGTTGACGGCGTGAAAACCGGACATACCGAGGGCGCGGGATTCTGTTTGGTGACATCCGCGGTAAGAGAAGACATGAGACTGATCTCCGTAGTCTTGGGCACCAAAAGCGATAATGATCGAGCCAATGCCAACCAGGCTCTGCTCAATTACGGCTACCGTTTCTTCGAAACTCGGCCGATCTACAAAGCCAACGAAAAATTATCCGAAACCCGAGTGTGGAAGGGCGAAGACACCGAACTGGCTTTGGGTCTCAACCGTGATTTCTACGTCACGTTCCCGCGCGGCCAGTACCAAAATCTCAAAGCTGGCATAGAAGTCAACGGCATGGTCGTCGCTCCGGTGAAACAAGGCGACAAACTCGGCATGGTAAAAGTGACATTCAATGATCAGACCGTCGGCCAACAGGATCTGGTGGCCCTGAAAGTCGTCAACCAAGGCGGATTTTTCCGTCGAACGTTCGACCAAGCCCGATTGTTCTTCAAATAATCACGGGGAGCCGGCTTAAATGGCACAAAACGACTGCCTCGTCTATTTGAACGGGGACTATTTACCACCGAACAACGCCAAGGTATCCGTTTTGGACCGCGGCTTTCTATTCGGCGACGGCGTTTACGAAGTCATTCCCGTCTACGGGGGACGTCCGTTCCGGCTGGACGAACATTTGCGCCGGCTAGATAACAGCCTGCGCGGCATTCGGATGACGAATCCCCTTTCGGATAGTCAATGGGCGGACATATTCGACCGTCTTATTGCCGGGGCGCATGATCAATATCTCTATCTACAAGTCACGCGCGGAGTCGCGCCAAAACGGGACCATGCCATCCCGGCGGACGTCAATCCGACCGTATTCGTCATGTGCTCGCCTATCGCGCCTATTCCCACCAGCGGAGTATGCGCCGTCACCATGGACGATATCCGCTGGCAGTGGTGCCATATCAAAGCCATCACGCTGCTCGCTAATGTGCTGTTGCGGCAAGAGGCCGTGGATCGCGGCGCAGCGGAAGCCATCCTGGTCCGTGACGGATGGGTCACCGAAGGCGCCGCGAGCAATGTATTCGCGGTTGTCGACGGTATCCTGGTGACCCCCCCCAAGGGCAACGACCTCTTGCCTGGGATCACCCGCGATCTGGTGTTGGAACTGGCACTGGAAAACAACGTGCCTGCGGTCGAACAGCGCATCCGTTTGGATGATTTGAAGCGTGCTTCAGAAATTTGGCTGACCAGTTCGACCCGGGAGATTCTCCCCGTCATCGAACTCGATGGCGTACCCGTCGGCGGCGGTGAACCAGGGCCCCTTTGGTCGCGAATGCAAGCCATTTACCAAGCATATAAACAGAGGTTACGCACGGCATGAATACCGAAACTCCCGCTGCGCTGCTCCAGTTCCCTTGCGACTTTCCGATCAAGGCGTTCGGCCACAGCCGACCGGACTTCGACGGGTTGATTGCCGAAATTGTGCGCCGTCACGCTCCGAACCTGACCGAAGACGCCGTGACCGCTCGTCCCAGCCAAGGAGGGAGGTTCACGGCAGTCACCGTGACTATCCGGGCCGAAAGCAAAGCGCAACTGGATGCAATTTATCAGGATCT
The DNA here is from genome assembly GCF_039794385.1 of Methylocaldum sp. Taxonomy (NCBI): domain Bacteria; kingdom Pseudomonadati; phylum Pseudomonadota; class Gammaproteobacteria; order Methylococcales; family Methylococcaceae; genus Methylocaldum; species Methylocaldum sp. The sequence goes on from NZ_JBDIVO010000027.1 coordinate 26,491, forward strand.
GACCCATTGCACCGAGGTCATCATGGCTCTGTGAGATGTAAAGCTACTACGCAACAGCCCGATGGCCGCGTTGCGCGGTGCTCGGACAGTCCGGGCAAGAGCCTGCCGTAACCTAATATTTAATATTTGAGAGGAATCTCGCCTTATGCAATAACCGATCCGCTCGACTTCGCCCACCTCGCATTGTCCTTCCGAACCCGCTTAGCAGCACCGACCGAGCGTTTCATGGCCGAACCGAATACCACTCCTCCCGAAGAAACACTCAAGCATCATCTGGAAGAGGTCATCACGCTGCTTAACAAACAGAAGCTCGAGGAGACCATTCTCCAACAGCGCGCGATGCCCCGCCACGACCTGGTGGAAACCCTGCTGCACAAGCGCCATCAGGCGGCACTGAAACAAAAGCTAGACCAACTCCATGCAGCAGACATCGCCTACATTCTTGAGGCGCTGCCTCTGGAACAGCGGCTGTTGGTCTGGAACCTGGTCAAGTCCGAACTCGACGGACAGATCCTGCTCGACGTGTCCGACGCCGTGCGCGAAACCCTCATTTCCGATATGGACACGGATGAGCTGTTATCCGCCACGGGACAGCTTGAAACGGACGAAATCGCCGATCTTGCACCGGACTTGCCGGAAGAAGTCTTGCAGGAACTTCTGGAGAAACTGAACGATCAGAACCGAAAACGTCTGCAATCGGTGCTGTCGCACGAAGAGGACACCGTGGCAGCCCTAATGGATTTCGGCATGGTCACGATACGGGAAGATATCAGCCTGGGCGTGGTGTTGCGCTATCTCAGACGTCGCGGCGATCTGCCCGAACACACCGACAAGCTGTTCGTGGTCGATGAGCACAATGTATTGAAGGGTGTGCTGCCTCTGAAACGCCTGCTCACCACCTCTCCCGAAAAGCCGGTCTCGGAAATCATGAGCAAGGACGTGGTGTCCTTTCATCTCGATGACGACGCCGAAGAGGCGGCCCGAGCCTTCGAGCGCTACGATCTCCTGTCGGCACCGGTGGTGGATCGCGAGGGAAAGCTGCAGGGGCGTATCGGCGTAGACGCCATCGTCGATTATATTCGCCGAAAATCGGACGAAGAGATGCTGTCCCAGGCCGGCCTGTTGGAAGAAGAGGACATTTTCTCCGGCGTCTGGAAAAGCGCACAAAACCGTTGGTTCTGGCTGGCAATCAATCTCGTCACGGCTTTCATCAGCACCCGGGTAATCGGCCTTTTCGAGGACACTATCGTCAAGGTGGTCGCTTTGGCTTCGCTCATGCCCATCGTCGCCGGCATCGGGGGCAACACAGGCAATCAAACCAGCATGATGATCGTCCGCTCCATCGCCCTCGGGGTGATCAATCCCTCGAATGTGAAGCGGCTGGTTTTCAAGGAACTGGCCATCGGTTTCCTCAACGGAGCAGTATGGGGTTCCGTGCTGGGCTTGATCGCCTATCTGCTTTACCGTGACGTCGAGCTCGGACTGGTCATGATGGGCGCCACCTTGCTAAATCTATTGGTGGCGGCGATCATGGGGATCGCCGTGCCTCTGGTGCGCGACCGGTTGGGGCTCGATCCCGCGGTCGGCACCAGCGTACTGCTGACTGCCATGACGGACGGCATGGGCTTTTTCATCTTTCTGGGTCTCGCGACACTGGTTCTCCTGTAACACCTCTCCCATGAGCGACACAACCGAAGTCCTGCACCTGCGCAATCTGGGCCTTACAGAGTACGAAACCACTTGGCGCGCCATGCAAGACTTCACCGAGCAGCGCGATGAGGAAACGCCGGATGAGCTGTGGCTATTGGAACATCATCCGGTCTATACCCTAGGGCTAAATGGAGATGTCCGGCACATGATTCGAACGACGGACATTCCCGTAGTGAAAACCGACCGTGGCGGGCAGATCACCTACCACGGCCCCGGCCAATTGATCGCTTATGTGCTGGTCGATCTTCGGCGGAAAAACCTGGGAATTAGGCGCTTGGTCAGCGCCCTGGAAAACGCGGTGATCGGCCTGCTCAAGCAGTATGGCATCACGGCCGAGGCGCGGCGAGACGCACCCGGCGTCTACGTCGACGGACGTAAAATTGCGTCGCTAGGTCTGCGCGTGCGCAAAGGTTGTAGCTATCATGGTCTAAGTCTTAACGTGAGTTCGGATCTGTCGCCGTTTTCGGCCATCAACCCCTGTGGCTATGCAGGTCTCGAAGTCACCAGCCTGACCGCGCTCGATGTGGCGATTCAACCTCACGAGGCGGCCGCGCCATTGACTGTGGAAATCATGCAAACTTTGAATTACGAGCGAGTGGTCCCTATCCGTGGCTGACAAAGATTCCTATTTGGCCCCCTCCAGGCTGAGCCCCGACACCCATCAACGCAAAGCCGACAAGCTGAAGCGTATCCCGATCAAGGTGATTCCAAGCGAGTCCCCTTTGCGCAAGCCTGCCTGGATACGCGTCAAGGCGGCGAGCGGCGAGAGCGTGAATCGGATCAAGCAGATCCTGCGCGAACAGAATCTCCATACGGTCTGCGAAGAAGCCGCTTGCCCGAATCTGTCGGAGTGCTTTGGCCACGGCACGGCCACGTTCATGATCCTGGGCGATATCTGTACCCGCCGCTGCCCATTCTGCGACGTGGCCCACGGCCGCCCCTCGGAGCCGGACCCCAACGAACCCGAACACCTCGCGGAGGTCGTTCGGCAGCTAAGGCTCCGATACGTCGTCATCACCTCTGTAGACCGGGACGACCTTCGCGACGGCGGCGCCGGTCATTTCGCCGCCTGCATCC
>NZ_JBDIVO010000028.1:0-29185 GCF_039794385.1 Methylocaldum sp.
TTCGGATTCCTCGACTTATTGCTGCAAGCAAAACGCGCGCTGAACGGTCAAGTCAACCGCCAGTTGCTTTTGGAGGAGCTTTTGATTCATTGGGCGCAACTCGGACAGTCGCCGCAAGCGGACTGGGACCTATCATGAGTGCAAGCGAAAACAAGGTACGCCAAGGCATTCTGTCTCTAACGATTCGGGATAAAAATGTTCTGTACTCCGCCTATATGCCGTTCGTCAAGAACGGTGGGCTGTTCATTCCGACGAACCGCAGCTACAGTCTGGGCGAAGAAGTATTCATGTTGCTGAATCTTATGGATGAACCCGAACGGATTCCGGTAGCCGGAAAGATTATCTGGATTACCCCTAACGGTGCGGAGGGTTCTCGCGCCGCGGGTATCGGCGTGCAATTCAGCGACGAGGACGGCGGGGCTACCCGTGCCCGAATCGAAAACTACCTGGCCGGCAGCCTCGAGTCGCAGCGGCCGACACATACGATGTAACTGCTGACGAACGACGGTTATATGACGCCTGGCTTCACTTTGAGTTCCGACTTCGGTTGATATCATCTACCTCGTTCGGCGACTGGTTTGCCCGGTTCCGACAAATATATTTCTACGCGACGGTTCTGTAACCGTCCGGCGTTCGTATCGTTCGAAGCCACTGGATAAGCCTCGCCGTATCCGCGGGTCACGATACGGTCCGGGCTGACGCCGTTTCTAAGCAAGAAATCCTGCACGGCTTGTGCGCGGCGCAGAGACAGCTCCTCATTATAGGACTCCGATCCGCGGCTGTCGGTATGCCCTTCGATGAGGACGTTGCGATCCGGGTGCTGTTTAAGCGTATTCACTAACTGATAAAGCTCTTGCTGAGCGCCCGGTTTGAGGTTGGCTTTATCGTATTCGAATAGCACACTGCCCAAGGTAACCATAAGACCACGCTCGGTCTGCTGGGCCTTAAGCGCAGAAAGCTCCTGTTGTAGAAGCAGCCTCTCGCGTTCGTCGAGGATTTGCTGGGTCTCGGACTCGGCTTTTCGGGTTTCGGCTATGGCCCGTGCGATCTCGACTTTCCTCTGGGCGATGTAGGCGAGATGGGTGGTTTCGTCTTCATCGTCAGCGTTTTCGGCCTGCCGCAGGGTTTCACCCGCCTCCGCGAGCGCGACTGGAGCATTTTGTGCGATCTCGACGTCTTGCTGGGCTTGCGAATACGACAGGCGAGCCTTTTCCAAGGATTCGTTCTGCGTGGCGCAGCCTGCGCATAGGGTGATTATGCCTAGCGAAAAGCAGCGAATCGCGAGTGAATAACGGAGATTATTGTCCGTCCTTGACATAGCGTTGCCTCCTTTAGAGATTCACGTCGTCAGTGCGCCGACCTCTGGTTTCCGCCTCGCGGCGCAGCTCTTCGATGGTTTGCTGGGCTTGCTGCGCCATTTGGCGGGCATTTTCCGACTGGGCTTTAGCCTCGGCCAACTGGGCGTCGATCTGGGCCTGCTCGGCCAGACGGCGCGCATCCTCGTATTTCTCGTCAGCCAAAGCCTTCTTGGCGCGTCCCAATTTATCCATGGCACGTTGTATTTCCGCCGGGGCATATTCCGACGCTTTTACCATCATGGCTTGGTTGAGAGCCGTATCCGCTGTCGAAATCGTATTGATGGGCGGAGTTTCGGATGCACAACCGAATAATCCCATAGCACTCAAACAGACGATAGAAATACCTGGCCGAGGTTTTGAAAATGCCTTGTAGATTCTCATGAGAAAACCTCCTGTAACATGAGAGTTGCGACTTTCAGAACTACTCTTATTCCCTGTCGATAAGCCAAGCGTTAAGTGCTCGCCGATACGATAGTCGGGCGCATCGGCCATAGGCTCGATCAAATGCGAGAAAAAATCGCTTCGCAGCCGGCAAGTTATCGGAAGTGTGTCATCGGGTAACTGACTCTTTATTTTGCTCACAGTATTACCGGTTCATTTCCCGATCAGATTGCTAGCTTTCCGTTTGATATCGTCGGCACTTTGCTTGAGATCTTTGGCTCGTCGTTTGACGACACGTAACCAGTGTCGCGCCCAGGCGAATTCGATGCCCAGAATTGCCAGGCCTAAAGGGATGAGTAGAAAAGCTGGACCCGGCAATACGATTAAAGCGATCCCGATCAACACTACGGTAGATCCGACCACTCCGATGACCACGCGCCGCGCCACCTTATACGTTTTGACGAGGCTCGTGCGTGACATAAGTCCTCTTTTTCATTGATGAGCCGAGGTTTCGCTGAAACTTTTCAAGGTTTTGACCGGTCGGCGGTGGTTCAGTTTCTGAAGGCGAGCCGTATGACGGAACGATCTTGTCGTTCGCTTAGCAAGGCAGTAGGCATTTAGGATTATCCGATTGCCCTCAAAGAGCCGTTTTTTAGATCGTTAAAGAGCATCTCGATCACATAGATAAATCGTGACGAAAAGCAGCACAAAGACGGATGGTCAAGTGACGTCGCTAGAATTATCTCTGATCTCCAGAAAATAATATTCTTGATTGAACATTACGTTTAATCATTACGGAAAGGCCTCTTAGTGTGAAAGGCAAATCATGATTGAATAGGCATTCAATTCGGTTTTAAGATCGGCTGACCAATATATATCAATACTCATTAAGCCGACCTAAAAATAAGTCCCAGTTTTACTGAGCATGGATTCGGTACCTGTCCATCCGCGGGAAAGGGCTTGCCGGAGTCGAACCGGCCTTCCGGGGATATGAGCCCCGGCGCGCACCGGCGCCTTTGTTGGCTCCGCGGTCTACGTGGGGCATGCAAAAAAGAAGCCTTACCTATTAGATGGCGAGCTTGCTAATCTATCGCAAAAAAATGTAAAACTCCGTGAATATACTTATCTCTTAACTGTGACAAATGCCGCGAAAGTGGAATCGCCTATCGGCAGCATATCTCTTGGGAGGTACGATATGTTTCATAAAGTGACCGGCTCATTGGTTGTGTCGTATGTTTTTGTGAAGCACATCGGTTACGCTCGGCAACCCCTTATAGAGTCGTGTTTCTACTGCCTTTGCTTATGGCGATCGGTAGGCTTTCGAGTAGATTCTGGAGGGATATATAAAATGAAGCCTGCTGAAACCGGACAACCGCTATCAATCGACCTGTTATTATTTTGCATCCTTGATTTTGTTGAATGCCCGGCGCTGGTTGCCGATCTTGGTTTCCCCGTTTAAACCATGCCGGTCACGAAAGAGGGCGGTCTTCCGCGGCGGATCGGGAGATAAAGCAAGATAGCGCGGGAACTTAGACGCCATTTGAGCATCTATAGACGCTCGGTGATTGCCTCCTTTTCGGCGCCCATCTACAAGGGGAGGGGGCTTAGCCGGCGCTCTGTAGCAATGTAGCAATCCGATTGATTGGTCGATTGGAGGTGTGCAACCGATCGACTCGATTTAAGCTTCCCCACTTAAGGCCTATCCCCGTTGGCTATCAGTCCCGATCATTGCCGGATTTCTGATCGCCTGCGGAATCGAGGTATGAGTAGATTCATAGAGATACAAACCATGTGGGATAGTCTTCAAACATTAATTTCAGCTGACGGGCTCATGCCTCACGGATATTGCCTGCTATGGCGTCCTTCCTTGCTTTATCTGCATGTTTTTTCGGACGTCATGACGGCGCTGGCCTACTATTCCATTCCAGGCGCTTTGATCTACTTCGTCCTGCGCCGCCGCAATCTTCGCTTTCGCAATATTTTCTTGCTCTTCGGCGCCTTCATTCTCGCCTGCGGTACGACTCATTTGTTGGAAGCCTGGACGGTCTGGCAGCCGATCTACGAGGTGGAAGGTATTGTCAAGCTGTTCACTGCCCTGATTTCGGTCGTCGCTGCCGTTGTGCTATGGCCGTTGATCCCCCAGGCTCTCGCCATGCCCAGCCCGGAGGAACTGGAACAGACTAACCGGCGATTGATCAAGGAAATACAGGAACGCAAGGCGGCCGAGGAGAAGATTCGGCAACTGAACGCTAATCTGGAAGAGAGGGTTGCGCAACGCACGCAAGAGTTAATGCAGCTTAACCGCCAGCTTAAATTGGAGATTCAGGAACGCAAGCGGGTCGAAGACAGTCTTCGCGATGCCGATAGCCGCAAGGACGAGTTCCTGGCCATGTTGGGTCATGAGCTCAGAAATCCTTTGGCTCCGATTCGAAACGCCGTGCAGGTCATGCGCAAGATCGGTGTGGCCGATCCCAAATTGGCTTGGGCGCGCGATGTCGTTGATCGTCAAGCCGGCCATCTGACCCGGTTGGTGGACGACCTGCTGGACGTTTCACGCATCATCAGGGGCAAGATTACTTTGCACAAGCGCGCCATAACGGTTGCCACGGTTATCGAACAGGCTCTCGAAACCAGCAAGCCGTTAATCGATGCTCGTCATCACGAACTCGCGGTTTCGTTACCGGAAGAACCGGTGCAGATTTATGGGGATCCGGTGCGTTTGGCGCAGGTTGTCTCGAACATACTCAATAATGCGGCCAAGTACACGCCTTCTGGCGGCAAAATCAGGCTGACGGTGGCGCGTGAATCCGCCCAGGCGGTCATTCGTGTACGTGATACGGGTGAGGGCATACCGGCCCATCTGTTGCCGAGGCTCTTTGATCTGTTCACTCAAGCCGAGCGTACCATCGACCGCTCGCAAGGCGGTCTCGGTATCGGTCTGACGATCGTCCAAAAACTCGTGGAGTTACACGGGGGCCGGGTCGAAGCCAGCAGCGAGGGTCCCGGAAGAGGCAGCGAGTTCGTCATCAGGTTGCCGGTTTCCGAAGAACTTGTGGAAGTCGGCGCTAGCGGAGAATCCCCGTCCGCTACGTTGAAAAGCGTTCATTCATGATCGGCCGGTTTCCGCCCGAACTTGATCAGGGTTAGGGCCCAAGAAAATCGACCGCGAGAAACGCGGCCCACGCCAGTCCGTGGCAGATAATAATGCCCCATAGGATTATCCTGTAGCGGGTCTTCCGTATCTTATGGCGGAAATCGTGCTGCGCAAGGAGCGCCCCCGGCCAGCCTCCCATCAACTCTATCATGTGCATGTAAAATTCCGGTATGCGCCATTGGCCGGTTATCGCGTGTTTCTTATCCAGTCCATAAAGCATAATGGCCAGGACGCTCAGGAAAACGTAAGAAAAGAACGGAATCGGATTGTATGTCCGCCAGATCAGATAGCACGACAAGAGGATGGGCAACCCGATCAAGGTCCAGAGAAATGGCGAACGCGGGGTGGCTAGGATACCCTCGGTCGGCTTTTTCGCCGTGATATCGACGCCTTTGATCGCGGCGTAGGAAAGGCGCCTCTTGCCGGGAACGTCGCTTGCCACGTTGTAGAAAATGATGTCTCCGACCTGTGGGCGCCGGCTCGTACCCTCCTCGAGTACGCTGATATGGACGAAATAGTCGTCGCCGCCCATGGATGGACGCACGAATCCGAAGCCTTTGTCATCGTTCCAAAGGACAAGGACGCCTTCCTGCAAGCGGGAATCGTCGGCGACGATCCGCCGCTTGCGGCCGGTCGTCTTTCGTTTATTGAAAGGGGCGGAGGTCAATTCAATTTGCCTTATAGAACTTTGGCATACGCCTTATTGTTACCTGTGTCATTTGTAATCGATTTTACATCTGCCGGCTCAAATCCGATTCGCGGATATGGCAAGGCCCGGCGCTTCCGAACACCGGGCCTCGACATCGCAGAATCCAAAAGGCTGGCTCCGGCTAATCCACGCGCACCTCAATCTTGCGCGGACGCAATTCGGCCCGCTTGGGAATTTTCAGAGTGAGCACGCCGTCCTTGAGTGTGGCGTCGATGTTGTTCGGTTCCAGTTCCGGACTGAGCGAGAAACTCCGGCGGTATCGCGTCGAACGGATGTCCGCATATAGCGCCTGGATGCCCTCCGGCATGTCGAAATGCGCATCACCCTCGATAAGCAGACTGTTCTTATCGACTTCTATGTTGAGTCGATCTCTCGATACTCCCGGCATGTCGGCTACCAGCGTGATGCCCTCCGCATCTTCGCAGATATCGACCGGCGGGTTCAACACCACCTGACGCTCGGGCTTTTGGACGTCGGCGGACTGCCTTGTTGCAACATCTTGTGTCTCAGCCATGATGTTCTCCTTTTGCTCATTTCACTTCGATCTGCCGAGGCTTGGCCGCCTCGCGCCGCTGTACCTTGATGTGCAGAATGCCGTTCTCGCAACGGGCTTGGACTCGATCGGCATCCACATCTTCCGGTAGCGTGATCGCGCGCCGGAACTCGCCGTCGAAACGCTCCTGGCGATAGTAGTTGGCATCCTCTTTTTTCGGCAATTTCCGCTCGCCGGAGACGGACAGCACGTTCTGCTGAATGGAGATGTCCAGTGTCTTGGGATCGACACCCGGGGTAAACAAGTAAACGTCCACCTCGTCGGATGTGGCGCCCACATTCACCGGGGGGAAACTGCCGCGAGTGGCGGATCTGATTCCAATCGGCCAAGACCAACGGCCGAATAGATCGTCCATCTCCCGCTCCAGGCGTTGGAACTCGTCGAATAAGCTGCTCTCGAATGGCGTGGGTCTGTTGAACATAGGTCATACCTCCTTTTAAGCGGTTCAAACTCTTGCCGGCTGAAAGAACAATGGGGTCTCGGCCGCGATTTTCAAGAGATTCGGAGCGAGCGGCATACGCCAAGCCTTTCTTCGTTTGGCCTGATCGGCGCAAGGGCTCGCGGGTTTCCGGCATTGCCTGGAACTTGCCTACGGACTAAGATCACGCTGCACCCCGAATGGATTTCAGGAGTTATTCCATGCGCTCGCACTATGGATGGGTACTTTCCCTCGTTTTTTTCATTCCTTCTGCGGCTCAGCCGGCCGGTCCGAGAGACGATCGTTTCCTCGAAGGCTACGCTTCGGCCGTGCTCGACATGCGTTTCGGGCTGAGCGATGCGAAACCCAGCGTGAAAAACGGTCGGCTGGTGCTCGATCCGGATCAACTCAAAGGACGGAACCCGCAAACGGTCGCTGACGCTCTGCGTGGCATAGAGGGGTTGCAGGTCGAAGTGGGAAGACCCGGCGGCGCGTCGATTGCGGTTAGCGAGCCGGTCCCCGAAACTCAGCCGGCGCCATCTTCCGAAAAACTGACGCGCTATACGGGCTGGCTTCCGCCGGCCAAGGCTTTCGAGTCGCTGATCGCCGATCCGAAATGGCCGCGTTTCTCCGCATCCGTCCAGTTTTACCAGAGCGATGAAGAACTGAACACGGTCGGTTCCGCAAACTTCGGTGCGACGCTTCCGTTTTACGGATGGGAAGGATTGGGCGCCAGTTGGCAAGTCGGACTCCAGGCCGGCGTATTTTCGATTTTCAATCTGAACGCGAGTTCTACCGATCTGGTGAACTCCGATTTCTTCGTGGCGCTGCCGGTGAGCGTCAGAACCGGCCCGTTCTCGGCCCAGGCGCGCGTTTTCCACCAAAGTTCGCATTTGGGCGACGAGTACCTGCTGCGCAATCGGGTCGATCGCATCAATCTTTCCTTCGAGGGCGCCGATCTCTTGCTCTCCTGGAATTTCGGCGATTTCTTGCGCCTCTATGGCGGTGGAGGAGGGCTGTTCCGAACCGATCCGGGCGATCTCGAACCCTGGTTTGTTCAAGGCGGATTCGAGTTGACGAGCCCCTATCCAGTATTTACCGAACTCTTGTATCCGGTCGCGGCACTGGACATTCAGGCTGCCGAAGGAGGCGATTGGGACGCCAGCTATTCGGCGCGTGCCGGCATCGAGTTTCGCAGCGCCTGGCTGGAGGGTCGGCGCTTGCAGTGGCTGTTCGAATATTTCAACGGGCGCTCGCCGAACGGCCAGTTTTTCGAAAGGCACATCGAGTATTTCGGGACCGGTCTCCATTTCTATTTCTGATCAGGAGAGACCCGCTGGGATCAATGCAGCCCCGTTTTTCCGGCAAACCAACGGGCAGCCTCCTGCGCTATATCCGAGGGAACGCTATGGCCGCCCTCGAATTCCCGGTAGACAACCTCATAGCCGGCCCGCTTCAGCTGCGGCACGATGCGGCGGCTGCATTTGTCGATAGGCAACACGGTATCGTCCGTGCCATGGGAAATGAATACCTGCGGATTTCCGCGCTGTACGGTGGATATCATGAAGCCCGGCGAAAACGCGAGGATATGGCTGAACAAGTCACCGTTCATGACGCCCAGCGAGAGCGCATAAGACGCGCCGTCCGAAAAGCCGCCGATCGCGATTCGCGACGGATCGACCGCATAGTGGGTAAACACATGGCTCAAGACCCGATCGACTTGGGTGAGGTCTACCCCATACTCTTCGATGATCACATCCCAGGTGAATTCGTGCGATGCGGGCGCCGCCAGGATCAATCCGCAAGGATCGGCCAACTTCAAGAGAGGGGCCAAACCGTGCTGGGAATTGCCCCCGGCTCCATGAAACAACAACACCAGCGGAAGAGCGCGGCCTCCCCGATAGCTCTCTGGAATATAGAGATGCCCGCTACGCTTGGATTCTTCGAGTCTGAGCGGTAGCAGGCCGGTTGGGGCGGACTTCTTGATCTTTATCCGCTCCGGACGCGCCGAAAGATGTCCTATTTTGCTCATTGCGATACTTTTCCTTGAATGAAGATTCCAAGGTTCGAGTGACGCTCGGGTCCTTTTGTGAGCTCCAGCCGGTCGGATTCATCTCAGCGGAAATCCGATGCTCACGCCGGTACGCATATGAACCGGACCGTATCGGACACCTGGCCCGGAAATGCCGATACCCGCGTACGGCCTCACGCTGCTACAAGCGCTAAGTAATGGCGCAACGAGGATCAGCCCTATGATCAGGATGATCGGCCTTTTGGCTGCTTTCATGATCGGACCTCTTGCTTCATCGTGAAGGCGGTATTTGCTGAATGCCGAACATCGCTCCCGACGGATCGGTCATCACGGCGACCGTTCCCGAGCGGATGTCGGGGTGCGGAGCGATGAGCACCTTACCTCCGAGACTTTCCGCGCCGGCAACAGTTCCGGCGAGATCCGAGACTCGAATGTACGGCAGCCAGGCCGCTTGTCCCCCGGCCAGGGGCTGTCTTGCGAGTCCGGCCCTCGGAGTCCCTTCGCGCTTGAAGATGAGATACGGTTGCTTGCCGCTCTCGCGCGGCCACGAGTCGACTTGATATCCCGCAAGCTCATGGTAGAACCGTGTCGCCTTGTCGAGGTCCTCGGCCCACAATTCGTCCCAAAACCAGTCGTTTTCCTCGGGTTCGATGGGCTCGGGATCGCCCCATCGGGTACGGATTACCGTCAGCGGAGCACCGTCCGGATCGCGGATAACGGCGAAACGTCCCCGTTCCGGCGCGTTCACCGGCGTCAGCGGCACGGTTCCGCCGGATCGCTCGGCCAGCTGCACCGCGCGATCGACATTCTCGACCGAAAGCAAGCTAAGCCACTGATTCGCGGGGTGCGGCGGTTCGGTATCCTTAGCCACGAGACCGGAAATCGGACGTCCGTGGTTCCAGGCAATCGAATAGTCGAAATCACCTTGAGTGGAGTCGGTAAACCGCCAGCCGAACAGGCTTCCGTAAAAACGCTTGGCGGCGGGTAGATCGTCGGTCACGAGATCGTGCCAGACAAAACGGCCGGGTTGGTGGAGCCGCGTCTCGGTGGGCGAGATTGCGGGCAACTCGACCACACGGTCGGCACAGGCCGAAAAAAGTCCGAGCGAGACGATCAGCAGGACCGGGATAATGCTTCTACAAGTGTGTTTGAAAGGTTTGTATCTGATACGACGCATCACAAACTCCTGCCAAACGACCTATGGTGCTTTCGGATTCAAGGTGCTGCCTACGGCGGCTTCTTCTATCGGATGTGAAAACCCACTAATCCACCTTGACCAACAACGCCAGCGGAAAGCCCGAAAACAATTCCGTTGCCATCAGCGGGGCCGCGCCGCCAAGCGTTACCTGTTCCCGCGTGAGGCAGTGCGCATAAGTGCCGGCGACGGCAGGCGGCAGCGTCAGGCGGGTATCGTCCCAAACCGTCCCATCGCCCAGCGGCGATAAGGCGCCGTTGCCGAGGCGCAATATCCAGCGGGGCACCGCCACCAGCACCGTGCGCGAGCCGAAGCGGCGGAGAAACGCGCACAGGTGTTCGGCTTTTTTCCCCTCGGCTTCCAGCGGATGATAGCCGCCGCGGCGGAACAAATCCGGATCCTGTTGCCGCACTCGCAGCGTTTCCCGTGTGACATACAGCTTGATTCGCCCGTCGCTCATATCGCTTTGCATCTCACCGAGTTTCGGTGCGAGCTCCGGCGCAGTCAGTCCATCCCATGCCTTGATCTCGTTCAATAAAAGCTGTCGCCGCTCATAATCCACCGGCCGACGGTTGTCCGGGTCGACCAGGCTGAAATCCCACAGCTCGTTTCCCTGATAAACGTCCGGCACGCCGGGAACGGTGAGCTTAAGCAGGACTTGAGCCAGGCTGTTGTGCAAACCTGCGCGGGTGATGCCCGACAGAAAATCGCGAAAGTCGCGGAGAAATTCGTCCTGCTCTCCTGGAGTTACGAGTTTCCGCAGAAAATCCGAGACTGCCCGTTCGTAGGGTAAATTCGGATTCAGCCAACTGCTGAACAGCTTGGCTTCTCTCATCGCCTTGACCATGTAGGCTTCCAATCTCTGCACGTAGTTCCCCGCGCTTTCCGGGTTCAGCTCTCCCAGCGGCCAGGTTCCGACCAAAGTCTGATAAATCAGGTATTCATCGTTTCTCGACGGGGCCGGATCGCCGTCGACCATGCTTTTCTTCTTCCGATTGAGCTCGCTCCAGTTACGGACGCGCGCTATCCATTCATCGGGAAGCTCCGACAACACGTCGATGCGGGCCCTCACATCCTCGGAACGCTTGGTATCGTGGGTCGAGGTGCTCAATAGGGAATGGGGCCAGAATTGGCTGCGTTCTTCGTTACGGCGATGAAAATCGGCGAGCGAAACGCCGAAATATCTGGGATCGCCACCGACTTCGTTCAAAGACACGAAACGGTTGTAGCGGTAGAAAGCCGTGTCTTCCATGCCTTTCGCCATGGCCGGGCCGGTCAGCTGCTGAAATTTCATCGCGAACGAGACGACCTGTTCCCGATACCGGTCGCTCTTGCCCTCCGCCAGAATCGTCAGCAGTTCGTCCCGGACGAAATCGAAGATCGTAAGGTCTCCCACCAGGCTTCGTTTTTTCGCGTGCTCGACCGCGAGCTCGATGTAGTTCCGATCGGTTTCGGATATCCCCCGGCCGGTTACGTAGGTTCGGTAGACCGGAAAACAAGCGATGATTTCCCGCAGTGCATCCCGCAGGCTGTTCAGGCTGTAATCGCGGGTGCGGCGGTCGCTTTCCGCGATCCGGCTCAGCCGGTTGGCGAGCACCGTGAGTTCGCTGGAAAGGGCGACCCTAAGAATCAAGCGCTTTGATTGGTAAAGCAATTCGTCGAAATCGACGGGAAAACTGCAGAAGGACCGGTAGAAGGCATCCAGCGCCTGCTCGGCCCCCGGCCAGATGAAGAGGCCGTTGACCAGGTTGGCGAAGTCGTAGCCGGTCGTGCCATGGACCGGCCATTGGCTGGGAAGGCTCTCGTCCAGAGCGAGGATCTTTTCGACCACGACGTAGAACGCCCGAGCTTCCGATGTGGCGGCGGCCTGGTCCTCGGATTCCGCGGTTTCCGTCCGGGTCAACGCCAGCACGCGATCTTGCAGCGCCCGGCAGTAGGCTCCCGGATTGTAAAGTCCGTCCGGATGGTCGATCCTGAGTCCCTGTATCTTTCCCAGGGCGATGAGGTCCAGGACGAACCGGTGGGTGGCCTCGAAGACATCCTCGTTTTCGATGGACAAGGCGGCCAGATCGTTGGTATCGAAGAATCGGCGATAGTTGATCTCGTCCGCCGCAACCCGCCAATAAGCCAGCCGGTAGGCTTGATATTCGAGAAGCTCGTGGAGCCGGTCGAAACTTGCCGGAACGCCGGGCATGCCGTTGAACTCGCTCACATTCTTGGCGATGAACTGCGAGATGTCCCGGCTGGCTGCGCACAGCCGCGCCAGATGCTGCTTGTGGATTTCTTTGTCCCGGTTGCGTTCGTTGCGCTTGTCCTTGCCGGTCTGCCAGCGGCCGGGCAGGTGGCTGAAAGCCGTTATCAGGCTCTGAAATTCCGCGAGGTGGGAATCATCCGGACTGAGCGCGGTTTTCAGCTGATCCAGCCGGTAAGCCAGAATGCGCGGATATTCCTTGGGATCGATCGGGAACCGGTGGGGCCCGTAGTAAACGGAGAAGGAACCCTCCTCGGCGTCGAAAGCGAGTTCCAGCTCTCCGCTTTCCAATGCGGTTCCGTACGGCGACCCCAAGGTGGGCAGCAGGACTTTGCCGCGCAGATAGTCTTTGACCGGCGACCAGTCGATATCGAAAAAATCGGCATGATCCGAAGCCGGTCCATTTTCGAGCACGTCCAGCCACCAGATGTTGTCGCTGCCCATGACGCCCATATGGTTGGGCACCATATCCAGAATCTGGCCCATGCCGCGCCGTGCGAGCTCGGACACGAATCGGTCGAAATCTTCCTGGCTGCCGATTTCGGGATTCAGTTCGCCATGATCGACGATATCGTAGCCATGGGTGCTGCCCGGCCGCGCTTTCAGATACGGAGACGCATAACAATGGCTGATGCCTAGGTCCTGAAGATAAGGCAGGATTTCCGTCGCCTGGCGAAAGGTGAAATCGCGGTTGAACTGCAACCGATAAGTGGCGCGCGGAATGGAAAAGCTGACGCCCCCGGCTATCGCCGTCTTGCTTTTGATCTGGGTTTTCGGAATTCCGCTGCGCCTTTCGGCCAAGGCGTGCAGCAAGGCGGTGACGGTATCTTCCTTGCGCCACTGTTCGAATTCCAGCGGCAGTTTTCGCCGCCAGTTCGGAAAATCGTCGGGCGCGCCGGGGATCACGAGCTGGTCGGCCTGCCCGAGGGCATCCTCCAGCCGCAGCAGCACGATGTCGGCCGCGGTTCGGGACAGCAGAAGATAAACCGCGCGCACCATGTCGGGCATCATATCGGGCACGGAAATCGGATGGATATTGATGTCGGCCGGCAGCAAGTCTTCCTGTTCCAGCGTGACAAGCAGGCGAGCGCGGGCGACTGCCCGGGCCACGACGGCGTCGTGGCGGGCATCTTCGGAGGCAAAGAGCTTCAATGCCGTGCGTTCGTCCAGATCGCGCCCGAGCCAGAATCCTCTGAGGGGCGGCTCGTCGATCCCGGACGTGACGATGGCCGATTCCGGCGCATATTCCCGTGTAGGCAGGAATTTTTCGGTCTTCCAGTGGGAGAACAGCGATTCGCAAGGCAGCACGCCCGCGTGTTTCAGCCGTTCCATGATGTCCGCCGGAACGGTTTCGCCGTCGGTCGCCAGCACCAGACAGCGATTGCGCTGGCTTTCCAGGGCAAGGATCCCCAGGAGGTCCTCGAAGGGAAAGGCGACATAGCTGCCGTCCTCGGAGCTCCCGCCGGCCGGAATCCAGTACTGCCGGGCCAAGTCGGTCACCTTGTGCACCAGCACGGCGCCGACATGCCGCATCGTCTGCCGCAGACTGGCGGTGAAAGGGCGGTAGGCCGCTTCTCTCAGACTCGGTGGTGTAAAGGGCGAAATGGTGGAGACGCCGCCGTCCGGGCAGGTTTCGGTCGGCGGCGAACCGAGCCGGATGCCGGGCGCATGGTAGGTTTGCTGCGACCAGACTTCCGCACCGCCCGCGGCGGCACTGAATACGAATTCCAGGCATAAGCCGATACTCAAGCCGAGCTCCGCGGCGCGGTCCCCGGCCGACTGGATTTGCTGTTCCGCCTGCCAGTAGAGATAGGCATAGTAGTCGAGCCCGGCGGCATTTTCGGCCGCAAAGCTTTGTACCTCGGGAGACGACGGATCCCTGAATTGCGCCGGCCAATCGGTCCACGCCGAATATCCGGCGCCCTCGCGGGCAAAGCGTTCGCACAGCGCGTCGAACAGCGACTGATGATAAAGAACAGGCCCGCGCGCGGACTGATAGGCGCGAAAGGCTTTTCCGCGTTTGGAAAGCTTCCGCAAATGCTTGTTGCGGAAATGAGCGAAGAGCGATTCCAGGATGCCGAGCTTTACCGCCGCCACTTCGGTATAGTCGATCAGCTCTTCGGCGCGCAGGGCGCGTAGCTGCGCCTGGAATTCCGGATCCGCGACGGCTTGCTGCACGGCCTCGGACTCGGCGAAGTCGGGAATGGCTTCGACGTCGAGGTACAGCACATTGTAAAAAAGCCGGTTGGACGGCTCGTAAGCATTGCCGATTTCCGGCTTCACCGGTTTCAGGGCTTGGAGCGGACTCACCCGGATCATCGCTGCTTCATGCTCGGCGGCGTAATCGACCAAGCCCTTGAGATCGGTAAAATCGCCGATGCCCCAGTTGCGTTGCGAGCGTACGGCGTGAAGAGCCAGCGATAATCCCCAGACCTTTTGTTTTTCTTGCAGAACCGGCGGGAGATAGCAGCGCTCAGGCGTCACGATAAGGCTCATGCTGCCTTTGAGATTTCGCTCCGCGTACTCGACCGTCAGTCGGTGATAGCCCAGAGGAGGCTGAACCGGCAGGGTGAAGGCGTAGCGCCGATAGCACTGGTCCTGAATCGCCAGCTCGCCGACCAGCGCCAACTCGGCCGGGCAGAAGTCTCCGTCCCATCGCTTTCCATCGTCGAGTTCCAGAATCCACGTCATGAGCACATGATCGAGCTGACGAGGCACGGTACAGACGATGACGCGGGAATCCTCGCCCTCGCGAACGACCTTGACCGGCGGCAGGATTCGAAGCCAATGCTCATATTCCAGCTCGGCCATGATCGCCGGCAGCCGTGCCTCGTCGCAGGCATCGATGCCCATGGCCGCCAAGAGTTCGCGCTTGGTGTCGGCGGAAACGCGGACCGTTTCGCCCCGTGAGTCGACGAACTCCGTCTCGATGCCGCAAAGGCCACACAGCTGGTCGATCGCTTTAACGACGGGCATCAGCCTTACCTAATAATCTGTGCGGCCAAGAGCCGCGCCTTATTTCCTTCTCCCTTCGGGCAGAGGTATCTACACAAGTCTCCAAAGCCGTCATTCCGGCAGGGAAGGGTTGCGACTAAAGCAACCGTTTGCGATTGGATGCCGGAATCCAGAACACACGGATGTGAGAGGCCGTTGCCGTCCTTGGCTTCTGGACCCCGGCACTCCAATCGCAAACGGTGTCTTCGGGAAGGGCGTGGCCGGCGCTCCCGGCCAGGCCGTTTGCGATTGGAGCACCGAAGCCACCCTTCCCTGCCGGGGTGACGAGTTGCGTCGATACCTTTACTCCTTGGGAGAGGGGTGGGTGAGGGGCTTGGAGAAAGTGGCCCGAAGGGCTGGATGAGGGAGAGCGCGCTCTCCGGTCGCATGAGAAACCAGGCCGTTGACCAGGCGGGTATCCGGCCCGAAGGTAAGCTGTCGGTAATGTCCGGGTCGCTGACGGCTAATGCCGGATCCGAGGAAAGATCCAAGTTCGACAGCGGTTCTTCCCCAAGATTGGATAAGAGGATCAAGCTGCCGCCGTCATCCAGTTGCCAGACGACCGAAAGTCCTCGTGCGCCGAAGAGCTTGAAGTGTGAGCGGCCGGCGCTTATTTGTTTCAAAAGCGGGACGATTTGCTCGCGGCGGACCGCCAGTAGGGATTGGTAGAACGACTGCCATTCCCGATGTTTCGGAATCTCCAGTGCGGCCCAGTCCAATTTCGAGTTGAAGAAGGTCGAGGGGGCGGAAGGATCGGGAATCCGTTGTCGGAGCTCCGGGGCGGCGAATCGTCCGAAGCGGGCGAATTCGTTGCGTCGGCCTTCCGTCACCGCCTGGGCCAATTCCGGTCCGAAGTCGCAGAAATATTGGAACGGCGTCGGACAGGCGAATTCCTCGCCCATGAACAGCAAAGGCGGGGAAGGCGCCAACAGCAACAGCGTCACCGCCGCTCGGAGTGGGCGGGTTTCCACCAGATCGGAGAGACGCTCGCCGAATGCGCGGTTGCCGACCTGATCGTGATTTTGCAGAAAGGGGACGAACGCGGTGGGCGGAAGATCGCGGCTGATTTCGCCGCGCCGGCGGTTGTCGCGATACGGCGAGGCTTCCCCTTGATAGGCGAAGCCTTCGGTCAGGGCGCGTCCCAAGTGTTTCAGGGGCGCGTCGGCATAATCGGCGTAATAGCCGTCGGTTTCGCCCGTCAACAAGAGGTGCAACGCATGATGCATGTCGTCGTTCCACTGCGCGTCGTACCGCCGGGGCGAACCGTCGGCCTCGCGCGCGAGATAATGCGCGGCGTTGTCGTCGTTTTCCAGTACCAGATGGACGTGCCGGCAGCTTCCGGGGCCGGCGCGAACCTGCTCCGCCAACTCGTCCAGAATATCCGGACGCGAATCGTCGATGATGGCGTGAACCGCATCCAGCCGCAGTCCGTCCAGGTGATATTCCTCCAGCCAGTACAAGGCGTTGTGAATGAAAAAATCGCGCACGGTGCGACAGTTCTCGCCGTCGTAGTTGATCGCGCTGCCCCAGGGCGTATGGTGCCGGTCGCTGAAGAACGGTTTTCCGTAGACATACAAGTAATTGCCTTCCGGCCCGAAGTGGTTGTAGACCACGTCGAGGAATACCATGAGGCCCTTGTGATGAGCGGCCTGGACGAACTCCTTCAGATCGTCCGGCGTTCCGTAGCTGGCATCCGGCGCGAACGGCAGGACGCCGTCATAGCCCCAGTTCCAGCGGCCGGGAAAAGCCGCGATCGGCATCAGCTCGATCGCCGTGATGCCTAGCGAAGCCAGGTAGTCCAGCTTGTCTTGCAGTGCCCGAAAGCTTCCTTCCGGGGTGAAGGTGCCGACGTGCAGTTCGTAGATCACGGCTTCTTCCCAAGGCCGTCCGGCCCAGCCCTCATCGGTCCAGCGGAAGCCGGCCGGATCGATCACCTGGCTGGCGCCGTGCACGTCCGAAGGATTGAAACGCGAGGCGGGATCCGGAACGGCGAGGCCATCGTCCAGCCGAAACCGGTAACGGCTGCCGGCCGCCGCTTCAGTTGTCATGACCTCGAACCAGCCGTCGGCTCGCTGCTGCATAGTCAAACGTCGCTCCCTCTCGTCCGTTCCGAGGATCAAGTCCACGCTCTTCGTTTGCGGCGCCCAGAATCTGAAGCGCACGCCGTCTTCCGTGATTTCCGTGCCGAATGGCATTGAGTGTTTTCGAATCATCGTTCCGATTTGGGTGTTTCCCTTCGAGTTATCCGGTAATAGGCTGGGATAGGCGGCAGCGTTCCCGGCAAACGGCTGAGTTGTTGTCTTGGCCAACCGAGTCGATAAGGAGTCGCTGACGCGACGGTTGTTTTGAATGTGGGTTTCCGAACCCACGGTCGGGATACTTTCTTTTGCTTGGCCAAAAGAAAGTATCCAAAGAAAAGGCCACCCGATTGCCGCTTGTCTCCTCCGCTTCTCGCTTTCGTCGGGAGGCGATCAAAGGGACTCCTGTCCCTTGATCGCCGCGATTCATCCATGAATCGCCCCTCCGGGTTATTCCCGCCGAAAGCTGCGGTGCTCGGCGCGGCAAACGGGAGTTAGAGTAATTTAAAAATTGACTGTGGGCGTTTTTTGCCCCGTATGGTGCGCCCGAGCATCGACGCCTTGAGCCGGAACCGCCCGAAGGGGCGCGGCACGATGCCGCGCGGCAACAAAGGCACATGGAAGTGCCTTTTGTTGCCCCCGGCTCAAGGCGTCGACGCGCAGGATCAGCGCGCCATCCGGGTGTCCTTTCTTTTGGGTCCTTTTCTTTGGACAAGCAACGAAAAGGACCTCGGCTGTGGGTCCGACAAACCGGCAGGACAGCCGGTTTGCACGGCTTCGCCGCCCGATAGGGCGAGGCCTAAGGATAGGCCGAGTGAAACCCACATTCAAAACAACCGTCGCGTCAGCGACTCCTTACCATCGAATTGGTTGCTACAGCGAACTCAGCCGCCGGAAACGCTGTGTCCTTCAACCGGGCTCTGCGTTCCCGGCCAACACCACCGATTACTGCCCTCTAACCCGAATCGCCCCCGCCAGCTCGATGCGTTCTCCCGCGGCGTGCAGCACGCTCACCATCAGAGTGAGGTACTCCCGAAGGTGGCGGGTGATCAGGAAGTTTTCGCGTACGAACTCCCGCGCTTTATTGCCCATTTCCTCGATTTTGTGCCGGTCGTGGAGCAGGTAGCGGATGCGCAGGGCCGCGCCTTCCGGGGTATTGACCAAAAAGCCGGTGTGATGGTCGATCACCTGGAGCCGAATACCGCCGGTATCTCCGCCGATGACCGGTTTGCCCTTCCATAAGGCTTCGGTGACCGTCAGGCCGAAGCCCTCGCGAAGCGATTTCTGCACCACCAGATCGGCAGCCCGCTGCAATGCATTGATGGTGCGGTGGGCGTCGGGCGGAAGGAGCAGGACATGTACATCGGAGTCGCCGTTCGCCGCCTGCCGCGCTTCGGCCAAAACGGCGTCTCCTTCGGGATCGTCGGTGGCGGAACCTCCGGCCAGAACCAGCTGAATGTCCCGCAGGAAATGCTTGGCGATTCGGTATGCTTCTATTACGCCTACCGGGTCCTTGAACTGGTCGAAGCGAGAGACCTGAACGATGATGGGGCGCGTCCGGTCGATACCGAAGCGCTCGCAGACGCTGTCGATCTCGTCTTCCGGCAGATCGACATTCTTGTCGCTCAAGGGATCGATGCTGGGCGGAATCAGGTATTGCGGGTGGGGCAGGGGCTGCACGAACGCGGCGAGCGAGAAAACGCTGGCGTCAAAGCCGGCGACGAAGCCGCGGAGATAACGCCAGATTACGCGGTTCGGCCGATTGATATCGATATGGCAGCGCCAGATCCATTTGCCCTTGCGCTCGGGAATATATCTCAGCAGCGGAGCGGGCTGCGGATCGTGAATGAAAACGATGTCGGCATCGCTTAGAATCGGGCGCAGCTGTTCGGCGTTAAAGGCGTTGGTCTCTTCGAAGTTCCGCAGCCAGTCGTTGGGCATGTTCACCATTTTGCCCTGGAGACCATTGTGAAAACTCTTGGTGCATTGATAAAACACCGCATTGCCGGTGATCACTTCCCAGTGGGTTTCGATTCCGAGCTCCCGCATCAGCGGCACGTGCTTTTCCAGAATCTCCGCGACGCCGCCGCCGAGCCGGGTCGAGTTGACGTGGACCACGCGTTTGTCCCGCAGCGTTCCCGCGAGCTGATGCAGCTGATCGATGACATCCTGACCGACGACCTCGGCGTACGATTCCAACAGATTAGCCACGGCCCACCTCGCACAGGCAGCCGGAGAACACGCGCGCCAATTCTTCGCGGAGACTGGTCAGCGAGGTAAAGTAGGGATCGATCTTGGCCAGACATTGACAGAGGCTTTCATAGCGTCCGTCGAAAGACTCCAGCCAGTTCCGAAAGTCATCCAGCCGGTTCTCGTTGCGCCGCTTGGCGTCGATGAAGTGATAGAAAATGCTGCTTACCGACATTTGTCCGATCCGGGCGGCAAGCTTCTCCGGGGTGAAAAACTGGAGATCGGTGCGAAAAACGACGGTGAGCGCCCGAATAAACTCGAACTGCTGATCCGGTTGCGCCCATGCCAGAACCTCGCGTTCATCCAGCCGCTGCTCGATGATCTCGATCAGCTCCTGGCGCAATTCGTCGAGCGTGTCATAGCTGTTGGGATCGACGACGCTCAGGCGCTCGGCGAGCACCTTGTCGTGCAAAGCATGCCTGGACCAGGCGGCGAAGTCGTTGCTGTATTCGGGCTCGTCGAAGCGGGGATGGAGCAGATTGCCCCAGAAGTGAAAATAAATGCTCCCGGGATGAATAGCCAATAGCTGATCGCGCAGTTCCTTAAGGTTCTGTGCCCGTTTACCGGTCGCGATAGCCAATAGGGCGCAATCATTGACTATGAAAGGCATCGATCCGCTGGCGACGTTCTCCATGGCGATCTCTGGCTTGCCCATCGTTTGCGTACAATTCTCGAGCACCATAGCCAGCTTGGCGGTATTTGTAAATCCGTGAAAGTCGGGGTATGTCTTTTCAGCATCGGCAGGCCGGGAATAACACCTTTTCCCGCTGCGCGACGGGATAACGCAGTGGATTTGACACGCCCGTTCGTTGTCCCTGTGTTACAGTTTTAATCCTACGTACCGGTTCGTTGACAAGGCCTGGTTCGGGGAGTTTAAGCGCATGCTGGGGAGACGACACGATGTCGAACAATACGGACAAGACCACGCTGAGAGAGAATGCCGAAGCCGAGCTCGACAATAAGCTTGAACCGGCCGCACCTACGGACGTCGATGAGCAAACTCCGCAGCAGGAGCGTCAATCGCTACACGAGTTTCAAGTCCGCGCGCTGGAATTGGAAGCCGAAAACCGGAAGCTGAAGGAGGCGCTGGAGGCGCTGGAGGAGTCCCGCGACCACTACGCAAACCTTTTCGATTTCGCTCCGGCGGGTTATTTGACCTTGGATGAACACGGCGTGATCAAGGAGATCAATCTGACCGCCGCCGGCATGCTGGCACGGGAGCGCCCGGCCCTAATCGGGCTTCCGTTCGTTCGCTTTATCGCCAAGGCAGATCAAAAAAAGTTTTCGAATCATCTTTCGCAAAGTCGATGCGAGCGGCGGAGCCTCACCACGGAGCTCCGTCTAGTCGGAAAGGGCGGTTGGCATCTTCCGGTGGAAATGCATACCTCATCGATGCGGGATAGCCGGCACTATGTGTTTTACCGCACGGTGCTGACCGACATCAGCGAACGCTTGCTGGTGCGAACGGCCTTGGATCAGTCGCGCCGGCAGCTCGAACAGAATGTTTCGGAACGGACGGCCGCTCTGCAAGAGAATCGGCAACTGGAGGCCGAGGTCGCCGAACGGAAGCGGCTGGAAGCCGAGTTGCGGCAACGCATGCAAGAACTGGCCGATGCGGACCGGCACAAGGACGAGTTCATGGCCATGCTGGCGCACGAACTGCGCAATCCCCTGGCGGCCATCGTCAATGCGACCGAGTTGATGCGACGCAAGCCTTCGGGCCATCAGCACCTGTATGACTGGGCCTGCCGGGTGATCAAAGATCAGACCGCGCATCTCGCCCACCTTCTGGACGACCTGCTGGACGTGGCGAGGGTCACGCAGGGAAAGATCGTATTGGACCAGGCGACGATCGATCTGAGGACCGTCGTGTCCCAAGCGGTCGAAGCCAATCGGGCCCTGCTCGAGGATCGCCGGCATCGCCTGAACGTGCGTGTTCCGCCCGAGCCGGTTTGGGTGCAGGGCGATAGCACGCGTTGCGTCCAGATCGTCGGCAATCTGATTCACAACGCCGCCAAATTCACCGAGGTGGAAGGCGAGATCGAGGTCGTCCTCGACACCGAAGCCGACGATGCCGTGGTGCGGGTTCGCGACAACGGCACCGGCATTTCCACCGAACTCTTGCCCCGGATTTTCGAGCCGTTCACCCAGGAAGACCGCTCGCTGGCCCGTTCACGCGGCGGCTTGGGAATCGGTCTGTCGCTGGTCAAGAAACTGGTGGAGCTCCATCACGGCCGGGTGGAGGTGGCCAGCCAAGGCCCCGGTCAGGGCAGCGAATTCACGGTCCGCTTGCCGTGGATGAAAACGCATTTGTCCAGCCGGAAACACAGCGAGAAGGTCCAAGATTCAGGTTTGTCCGCGGCCGATCAATATGTCCTGGTGGTCGACGACAATGTGTCTTCGGCCGATTCCTTGTCGACCTTGCTCGGGGCGTATGGGTATCAGGTTCAGGTCGCCTACGACGGCAAAGAGGCGCTCGACCGGGGCAGGGAGCGAGCGCCCGATGTCGTGCTGCTGGATATCGGTATGCCGCAGATGGACGGGTATGAAGTGGCTCGGCGCATGCGGGAAGATCCACGGCTCACGGGAACGCGCTTGATCGCGATCTCCGGCTATGGCCAGGAAGAGGACCGGCAGCGCTCGCGCGAAGCCGGCTTCGACCACCATCTGGTCAAGCCGGTGGACATCGATGTCTTGCTGGATTTGCTCGGCAGCAGGCAGCCGTAGGTCAACAATCCTTTGTCGACAGATTTCGTAGGGCGGATTAGGCGCACTCCGGCATAGGCTGGATGTTGAACACCGCGTTCTGCGTGCGCCGTAACCCGCCAAAACAACGCCCCGTGTCCTTGCCGTTCGCTTCGGTGGGTTACGGTGCGCGCCTGAATCGGTGAGTTACAGTGAGTAAAGAAAACAATGCCAGTATTACCCGTCATTCCGGCAGGGAGTGCCGGAATCCAGAGGCCAAGGATGGCCTGCCCTCTACGTCCTTGTAACCTGGACCCCGGCAGTCCCAATCGCAAACGGGCCTTTAGTCGGCCCCTTCCATGCCGGGGTGACGATGTGGTTTGACTTTCGTTACGAACAGTAAGTACAGGTTGTCGGGGCGCACCTAACCCACCCTACCATGGGCTGATAGAGTACTCCCGTATCGCGCCGCATGGTCGGCGGCACAAATACGCCGGAATACGCTGCGGTAGGTCAACTCTCCGCCGAATATCCCACGATGCGGCCGCTATCCAGGCGGATCAAGCGTTCGCAGCGGGAAGCCAGGGTTTCGTCGTGGGTGACCAGAACCAGCGTGGTGCCTTTCTCGCGGTTCAGCTCGAACAGCAATTCGATAACGGTCCGGCCGGTATTGCTGTCCAGATTGCCGGTAGGCTCGTCTGCGAACAGAATTTTCGGTTCGGTGACGAAAGCCCGCGCCAGCGCGACGCGCTGCTGTTCGCCCCCCGAGAGCTGCCGCGGATAATGCTTGAACCGGTGGCTCAGGCCGACCCGTTCGAGCATGGCAAGGCTGCGGAGCCGGGCCTCGTCGCCGGCACCGGCCAGTTCCATGGGGAGCATGACGTTCTCCAGTGCGGTCAGATTGGGAAGAAGCTGGAACGACTGGAATACGAAACCGACATACTCGCTGCGGAGCCGCGCCCGGCCGTCTTCGTCCATATCGGTGAGGCAGGATCCCGCGAGCCAGATGCGGCCCGAAGAAGGTAGATCGAGGCCGGCCAGAAGGCCGAGCAAGGTCGATTTGCCCGATCCCGAAGCGCCGACGATGGCCAAGGTTTCTCTCGGTTTGATCGAGAGGTCGACTGCTGTCAATATATCTAGCCGACCGTCCGCCGTTGTGACGTGTTTGCCGAGATTCTCCGTTCGAATGACGAATTCCGCGTCGATATCCTCCAACGCACCGATCTGCTCCTGTGTCATGCGAAAACTGTTGTTATCCTTCATTTTCCTCGTGTTGCCGGGATTGTGTCAGGCAAAAACCGTTCTTGTTCTCGGCGATAGTATCAGTGCCGGGTATGGTTTGGAAAAGATAGACCACGGCTGGGTGGCTATGTTGCAGGAGGCGGCGCGGCCGCTTGGCGCCGAGGTCGTGAACGCCAGTATTTCCGGCGAGACGAGCGCCGGCGGCCTTGCCCGGATCGACGAGCTTCTTCGTCGGCACCGGCCGACCGTGGTGATACTCGAACTCGGCGCCAACGACGGTTTGCGCGGGCTTTCGCCCAAGCAGCTGGAAGCCAACCTGAGCGAAATGACCGTCCGCTCCAAGGCCGCCGGTGCCGAGGTATTGCTGCTCGGCATGAAGATACCGCCGAACTATGGCAAGCGTTACGCCGACCTTTTTCGGAATGTCTTCCACCGGGTCACCGAGACCCACGATACGGCGTTCGTGCCGTTTCTTCTGGAAGGCGTCGGCGGTCAAGACCATTTGATGCAGGCGGACGGCCTGCATCCCAATCGCGAGGCTCAGGCGATCCTGTTTCGCCAGGTTTGGGACAAGCTGGAGCCGATGCTCGCCCGTTAAGCTCTGAATTTGCGACCGTCTGCGGTCTCTACGTGACGGTCCTCCATACGTGATCCAATAAGGTTCGTTTTCTTTATCACCGACATGATTACATCGTTAGAAGCATTCATCGCCAAAATCAAGCAATGCCAGCCGGTCGCCTTCAAAGAAAGCATCGACGTCATCGGGCAATATTACGATTATCGGCCAACCCGCTTTACCAACGGTCTGGCTGATAACCGGGTGGTCAACGAACCGGGGAGCAACGAAGGTTCCTGCAAGATTTTCTATTTCGGCCGGCTGCACGGGTTATCCGAGAAAGAGACTCTGGCGCTGTTCGGCGAGCATTACGTCGAAGTGCTGTCGAACCCGAACGGCGAAAGCCACAAGAACATCAGAACCTTCATGCAGTGCGGATGGCCTGGAATCACCTTCGACGGCGAAGCTTTGGTTCGAAGATCGCCGGATCGCAGTGCGTGATGAGAGGGGACGAAAGCGGGGTCCCCGCCGGCGCGCTTTTCACCACGGCGTAGTGGTATGGATCGGGAAGCCGCCTCGTACGCCCGAAATGTAGAACTTATAGGATGGGCTGAGTGTGCGAAGTCCATCGTTCGCGATCGATGCCTGTCCTGAGCCCCGTCGAAGGGCGCTTCGTTCCACAGCGCATTCATTTTATGAACTTTCCGCCACGGTACGGCAGAGCGGGCTGGAAAGCCGTTCCCGGCCGAGGAAAATGTAGGCCGGAATAAGTCGTAGGTCGACAATCATTTGCCGACGACCGTGCGCAACGCCATTGATGGATCTGGGAGGGAGGCGGCCGCCCGATTTCGGCGCGCGCCTCGGCGGCGGTCGTTGTCCTGCGCCGTATCCCGTCGTCTAGTTTCATCGAATGAATTGTTGTTTAATCCGAACGCTTTGCCCGCATATGCTGTCAAAAGCCCGTTTTCCCTAGATTTTTTCCGGAAATTCCGGTGCCATACCGAAACATCGTTGGAGAGTTTTATGCTGATTTTTTTCAAGAGCCTAGTGGCCCTCTCGATATTGATTTTTATCGTCGGGCTGATTAAACCGAAATGGATTCTATTCTGGATGAAGCAACCGGATCGTCTGATAGCCACCTCGGTGGGCTTGCTGCTGTTCATGGCGTCGTGGACCGGGATCGCCAAGCTGACCTTGAAGCCGAAGGCTCCTCAGGCGGTACAGCATTCGGAGCGGTCTGTCGACGAGCAGAATACTTTGCAGTTGGGGCGTTGAGGGTTCGGCAGCTGTTATCGTGCCGTGCCGTTATCGTTTCTCGCCCTCCTTTGCAGCCAAATAGCTTACTGCGGCTTCCGCCACGGAATGGTTACTCGGTCTGATCAGTTTATTAATCAGGCCCGTAAATACCCTCCCGGTATTTACGGGCCGCCGCCCAGGCCGGTACACGCTTAGGCTTGGGCTCGCGCGGCTTGTCGCCGCGCTAAGGAAACCCTGCCCCGGATTACCCCGGCCTATGTTTATAGGCCGGGGTAATAATCAACGATACGGCCGCGCCGATCCGAGGCTATGGTGCCGGAGGTAAGTCCGCGACCTGGCCCCGTTTACCACCGCATTCGTTGCAGACCAGCACGGTGAAGTATGTTGGCGGCGATTTCTTCCACCGACATGGTCGAAGTATCTAAGTAAGGAATTCCCGCTGCTTGGAACAGCCCGTCCGCAGCGCGGATTTCATTTCGACATTGTTCGAGAGAGGCGTAGCGGCTTCCGGGTCTTCGTTCTTCTCTGAGCTGATGTAGGCGTTCCGGATTCATGGTCAGACCGAACAGCCGCTCGCGGTGCTTCCGTAGATTGGATGGCAGCCCGGAAAGATTCAGGTCCTCCTCGGTCAAGGGATAGTTGGCGGCCTTGATGCCGTAGTGCAGGGCGAGAAACAGGCTGGCCGGGGTTTTTCCCGAGCGTGAAACCCCGACGAGAATGATGTCGGCTTTGTCGTAAGCGTCGACGCCGATGCCATCGTCGCAATCGATGGCAAATCTCAGAGCTTCCACGCGCCCCCGGCCCAGAGCCGCATTGCCCAAGCCGTGGGCCCGTCCGATCGCTTGGGCGGACGGCTGTCCGAGCGCCGTTTCCATGCGATCGAGAAAGGCTTCGAAAAGATCGAATACCACGGCTTCGCTGCATTCCAATATTTGACGAAGATGATCGTCGGTCAGCGTACTGAACACCAGCGGCGCTTGTCCGTCCCGGGCAAATGCGTCGGCGATGCGCCGGCACGTGTCTATCGCCTTGGCTTCGCAATCGACGAAAGGCTGGGTGACGCGTTCGAACGTGACGGTCTCGAACTGGCTCAAGAGACTCCGTCCGAAGGTCTCGGCGGTGATGGCCGTGTGATCGGATACGAAGAAGACGGTGCGTTTCATGCTTTTCTTACCATGCCGGGTGGATTCCCATAGAATACTGAATTCGAACGCAGGAAGCTTGTGAAAGGGCCGCGGCGCATCGCAAGCTCTCGGCAACTATTACGGGGTGTCCGATGAACGAATACGTGGTTTGGTTCGATGCTTTGGGAATGGACGATGTGGGGCGCGTAGGCGGCAAGAATGCCTCGCTCGGCGAAATGATCAGCCGGCTTTCCGAGGCGGGCGTCACGGTACCCGACGGTTTCGCCACCACGGCCGAAGCGTATCGGGATTTTCTCGCTCAGAACGGCCTCGACCGACGCATCTGGGCGGAACTGGACCGGCTCGACGTTGATAACGTCACGGCGCTGGCGCGCGCGGGCGACACCATCCGCCAGTGGATCATGAACACACCTTTTACCCCCGAACTGGAAAAAGCCATCACGGAAGCTTACCGCCAACTGGCCGGCGAGTCCCCGAAGGAGTTTTCCGTGGCCGTGCGCTCCTCTGCCACGGCGGAAGATCTTCCGACGGCGTCGTTCGCCGGGCAGCAGGAAACCTACCTCAACGTGCAAGGCCTGGACGGCGTGCTCCGGGCGGTCAAGCAGGTTTTTGCCTCGCTTTTCAACGACCGGGCCATCGCCTATCGCGTGCACCAAGGCTTCGAGCACCGCAAGGTATTATTGTCCGCCGGCGTGCAGCGGATGGTGCGCAGCGATCTCGCCGCGAGCGGCGTGATTTTCACCCTGGATACCGAATCGGGTTTCCGCGATGCCGTTTTCGTGACTTCGAGCTATGGCCTCGGCGAAATGGTGGTGCAGGGCGCGGTCGATCCTGACGAGTTCTACGTCTACAAGCCGTCTCTCGCGGCCGGAAAATCGGCAGTGCTGCGCCGCAGCCTCGGCAAGAAAGCCGTCAAGATGATTTACGACCCCGCCAAATCCGTGGTCACCGTCGACACGCGCGAAGAGGACCGGCAGCGGTTTTCCGTCACCGATCAGGAAGCGGAAGAGTTGGCGCGGCTCTCGGTGCGCATCGAACAGCATTACAAGAGGCCCATGGACATCGAATGGGCCAAGGACGGACTCGACGGCCGCCTCTATATTCTCCAGGCCCGGCCGGAGACGGTGCAAAGCCGCGTCACGCGCGAGATGGAGCGCTATCGGCTCAAGCAGAAGGGTAAGGTGCTGGCCGAAGGCCGCAGCGTTGGGCACCGCATCGGCAATGGGCTCGCCAAAGTCATCGCCAGCGTGTCGCAGATGGATCTGGTGCAGCCGGGCGACGTGCTGGTGACCGACATGACCGATCCCGATTGGGAGCCGATCATGAAAAGAGCCAGCGCCATCGTCACCAATCGCGGCGGGCGGACCTGCCACGCGGCGATCATCGCCCGCGAGCTCGGCATTCCCGCGGTCGTCGGCTGCGGCGACGCCACCCGCAAGATCCAGCGCGATACCATGGTCACCGTCTCTTGCGCCGAAGGCGATACCGGTTACATCTATCAGGGCGAACTGCCCTACGAAGTCAGCAAGGTCAACTTGGACGAGATGCCCAAGCTGCCGGTCAAGCTCATGATGAACGTGGCCAACCCGGAGCGCGCTTTCGCCTTTTCCGCGCTGCCGAACGACGGCGTCGGCCTGGCCCGGCTCGAATTCGTCATCGCGCGGACCATCGGTGTTCATCCGAAAGCCTTGCTCGAATACGAGCGCCAGCCGGCCGAGTTGCAGCAGGCGATCCGCGAGCGCATCGCCGGTTATCGCGATCCGGTGAGTTTTTATGTCGACAAGCTGGCCGAAGGCATCGCCATGATCGCCGCCGCCTTCGCGCCCAAGCCCGTGATCGTCAGGACCTCGGACTTCAAGACCAACGAGTACGCCAATCTTCTGGGCGGTAAAGCCTACGAGCCGAACGAAGAAAATCCCATGATCGGTTTCCGCGGCGCCTCGCGTTATGTGGACGACTCATTCCGTGACTGCTTCGAGCTGGAATGCCGCGCCTTGAAAAAGGTGCGCGAGGACATGGGGCTGGAGAACGTCTGGGTCATGATTCCCTTCGTGCGCACTTTGGACGAGGCGCGCGGAGTCGCCGAGCTGCTCCAGCGCTTCGGCTTGCCGCGCGGGGTGAACGGGCTCAAATGGATCATGATGTGCGAAATTCCCTCGAATCCCTTGCTGGCCGACGAGTTCCTGCAAATCTTCGACGGCTTCTCCATCGGTTCCAACGATCTGACCCAGCTCACCCTGGGCATAGACCGCGACTCCGGGCTGGTCGCGGGGGGCTTCGACGAGCGTAACCCGGCGGTCAAGGCGCTCATCCGCCAGGCCATTCAGGCCTGCCGCAAGCATGGCAAGTACATCGGAATCTGCGGACAGGGGCCGTCCGATCATCCCGACCTCGCTCGCTGGCTGCTGGACGAAGGCATCGAGAGCTTGTCCCTCAACCCGGACACCGTGGTCGAGACCTGGATGTTTTTGGCCGGGAATAACGTCGGTTGAGTATCGAGGAGGCTGACAACCGCCGGATTTTCAATTAAAATGCCGCGTTTTCGGAGAGATGGCCGAGTGGTCGAAGGCGCACGACTGGAAATCGTGTATACGGCAAAACCGTATCGAGGGTTCGAATCCCTCTCTCTCCGCCAATCATAGAAACCGAAGGCGTTCGGTGAAATCCGGAAAACCCGCGAGTCACAAGGCTTGGCGGGTTTTTTGTTGTCCGGAGACGTTCGGCAGGGAACGCTTGAACCAAATCGCTTGTCATGCGAGGCCGTCACCCCGACACTCCCCCCAAATTGGCCAGTGAAGCCCCTAAGGAGCCGCCGATAAACGGTGCCAACATAGCGATTACCTGGGGTAATTGACGCATGGGTTCCCGCGATATACCGAAAGTCTGGAGATAACTCCACAGTTCCTGATGTTCGGATGTGGGAAAGT
>NZ_JBDIVO010000029.1:0-28896 GCF_039794385.1 Methylocaldum sp.
CCAATGGATGGCCTCCGAACCCGATCTTGCCGCCAATCGCAGCCGAGACTAAATTTAAGGCAACTTCGCCAGCCCGAATCAAACACCCGGAGCCAACAGATGGAGTCGGCTATCTATCAACTTTTCCGCAAACCCATCGTTTCGCAACTGCTCGCACTAGCCGCCGTCTCGGTTCTGCTCGCTGGATGCGCCGGGACACGGGAAGTCAAGCGGACGGTCCATTTTCCCGCTTCGAACGAAGTGGCACGTTACGCCCTCAGCTTGCAAGGAGCACCCTATCGCTACGGTGCCGAATCGCCGCGGGAAGGATTCGATTGCAGCGGCTTCGTCAAATACGTCTATGAAAAATACGGCGTTCGCCTGCCGCGAACCGCTTATCAAATGGCTGCTGCGACCCCGCGTGTCGACAGCAGGAACCGACAGCCCGGCGACTTGGTCTTCTTCAATACGACCGGACAGCCATTCTCCCATGTCGGGATTTATATCGGTAACGATACATTCGTACATTCCAGCAGCGTGAAAGGGAAAGTGATCGTCTCCAGTCTTGAACGTCCTTATTGGTTGGAGCGCTTTTTGGGCGTACGCAGACCTTACCGCCCGAACGGTGCGTCAGTCGCCGCTAGTGCCGAGAGACACGAACTTAATCATCACAGGGTAGGAAAGCCATGAAAGCGATCTTGATGACGCAACCGGGACTGCCGGATTTGCTCGAACTGCGGGATATCGAAGAACCAAGTATCACCGAGCCCAGCCAGATCAAAGTCCGGCTCAGGGCGGCCGGTGTCAATCCGGTCGACACCAAAATACGGCGAAATGGTTTTTTTTACCCAAATCCGTTACCGGCGGTGCTCGGCTGCGACGGTGCCGGAGAAGTGGTCGAAATCGGCGGAGCCGTGAGCCGATTCAACATCGGCGACTCGGTATGGTTTTGCCATGGCGGACTGGGCGGCGACCAGGGCAATTATGCCGAGTACACCGTGTTGGACGAGCGCTGGGCCGCTCCCATGCCGCAATCGCTCGATTTCGAACACGCCGCCGCAGCGCCCTTGGTATTGATTACCGCTTGGGGCGCCCTTTACGACCGTGGACGGCTACAAGCCGGCCAAACCGTTCTGATTCACGCCGCAGCGGGCGGCGTCGGTCATGTGGCGGTCCAACTGGCAAAACTCCGCGATGCGCGGGTGCTCGCCACCGTCGGTTCGGCGGAGAAAGCCGAACTCGCCAAGAACTGGGGCGCGGATGCGGCGATCGATTACCGACAGGAAGACTTCGCACAGCGCGTAAACGAGCTGACTGACGGACAGGGCGCGGATCTGGTGATCGACACGGTCGGACCCGATGTGTTCAGACATAGCATCGACTGCACCGCCCATTTCGGCGATCTGGTCACGCTGCTGGACCCGGGCAACATCTCTTTGCAAGAAGCGCGGATGCGCAATCTCCGGATAGGCTTCGAGCTGATGCTGACCCCGATGCTGCGCAACCTGCACGAAGCCCGCGATCACCACGTGGAAATTCTGCAGCAATGCGGCGAATGGATCGACCAAGGCGTGTTGGACATTCATGTCAGCCAGGTATTGCCGCTGGAAAAAGCCGCCGCCGCGCACGCCCTGATCGAAACCGGACATACCACGGGCAAAATCGTCTTGAAAATATCGTAGGGCGGGTTAGCCCTGAGCGTAGCAGTAGCGAAGGCGAAGGGCGTAACCCGCCAAAACAAGATGGCTAATCCAGCTTTCTAACGCCGCTTTCGCCGCCGAGAAGAACGATGTCCGCGCCGCGCAAAGCGAAAAGGCCGACGGTCACGACACCGGGGATGTTGTTGATTTCCCGCTCCATCTCCACCGGATTCAGGATGTTCAGATTGTGCACATCGAGAATCTGGTTGCCGTTATCGGTGATATAGTTTTCGCGCCACTGCGGTTGCCCGCCCAACTTTACGAGCTGACGGGCCACATAGCTCCGGGCCATAGGGATGACTTCCACGGGCAGCGGAAACTTGCCCAGGACATCCACACATTTGCTCTCGTCCACGATACAGACGAATTTACGGCTGGCCGCCGCGATGATTTTCTCCCGGGTCAAGGCTCCGCCGCCGCCCTTGAGCATCTGTTTGTGAGGATTGACCTCGTCGGCTCCATCGACGTAAACCTCCAATGAGCCCACGGCATTTAAATCCAGAACCGGTATACCGATTTTCTTGAGCTTAGCGGTGCTCGTCTCCGAGCTCGATACGGCACCTTCGATATCCTGTTTGAAATCGGCCAACAAATCGATGAAATGATTGACCGTCGATCCTGTGCCGATGCCTAGCACCGACACGCCCTTTACATAGTCTAGGGCGGCTTCCGCCACTTTCTTCTTAAGCTCGTCTTGGGTCATTTTCGTCGCTCCATCATGTGGTTACTTGAAAATTGCGGGATAATAGCGTGATCATGCCGGCGCTGTCATGCTTCATAGCGGTCCCGGCCGCGTTTCTCACTTGTATCTTTTAAGACTAAAAAATGATTCATAAGTATATCGAGCGCATTTTGCGCGCCCGAGTTTACGACGTTGCTTCGGAAACTCCCCTAGACTTCGCGCCGGGGCTAACGCGCCGCTTCGACAACTCGGTTTACATCAAGCGCGAAGACCTTCAGCCAGTCTTTTCCTTTAAACTTCGAGGCGCTTACAACAAGATCGTTTCACTGGATGATGCAGCAAAACGGGCCGGCGTAATCGCAGCCTCGGCCGGCAATCATGCTCAGGGCGTTGCGCTCTCGGCCCAGCGACTGGGCATCCGGGCGGTCATCGTGATGCCCTGCACCACGCCGGCCATCAAAGTGCGGGCGGTGCAGAATTTCGGGGCGGAAACCGTTTTGTTCGGCGATTCGTACGACGAAGCGTACGAGCACGCTATGAACCTTGCCGAAGAGCAAAAATTGAGCTTCGTCCACCCCTATGACGATCCCGAGGTTATTGCCGGCCAAGGCACCATCGGCATGGAAATTCTGAGGCAGCACACGGGCGACATTCACGCCATCTTCATCCCGGTGGGGGGCGGCGGATTGATCGCGGGCGTGGCGACTTACGTGAAGTTTGTTCGCCCGGATATCAAGATCATCGGCGTAGAGCCGGACGATGCGGATTGCTTGAATCGGGCGTTGAAGGCAAAACGCCGGGTCATCCTGAGACAAGTCGGACTGTTCGCCGATGGCGTCGCCGTCCGGCAAATCGGCAAGGAACCGTTCCACGTCGCACATCAATACGTGGATGACGTCGTTACGGTCGATACGGATGAGATCTGCGCGGCCATCAAAGATATCTTCGACGATACCCGATCGGTCGCCGAGCCCGCGGGCGCTTTGGGTGTTGCCGGCTTGAAAAAATACGCATCGATGACCGGGGTGCGGGATCAGTGCCTGATCGCCATTGAAAGCGGGGCCAATATCAATTTCGACCGGCTGCGCCATGTGGCGGAGCGTGCCCAGGTTGGCGAACACCAGGAAATGCTCCTGGCGGTAACGATTCCGGAAAAGCCCGGCAGCTTTCTCGAATTTTGCCGCGTTCTAGGTCGGCGCAGCATTACCGAATTCAACTACCGCTATTTCGACGACAATGCCGCCCATATCTTCGCGGGCGTGGCGATCGCCAACGGCAGCCGGGACAGCGAGGAACTGATCGCACAACTGCGCGAACACGGCTTCACGGTTACCAATATGACCGGCAACGAATTGGCGGTGGAGCACATCCGCTACATGGTGGGAGGCCATGCACCGCGCCTGTTGGACGAAACCGTATACAGCTTCGAGTTTCCCGAACGCCCCGGCGCGCTTTTGAAATTTTTATCTTTTATGGGCGGACGTTGGAACATCAGCCTGTTCCATTACCGGAACCACGGTGCTGCATTCGGGCGGGTGCTGATGGGAATTCAGGTACCGAAGACGGAACGGCGAGCCTTCAAGGAATTTCTCGACGCCATCGGCTTCGCCTATCGGGAGGAGACGGACAACCCGGCGTATCGACTGTTCGCAGGCGGAAACGCGACCTCTTGATTTCCTTTGCTTCACCGCAACATGGTGGCAAGATCGAAGAGATAGCCCGAACGCCTCATCATTTTTCGGCTTTCGCGTCTTCACGGCAAAAGAAAGTTACATTAAACAGCTCTGCTCGCTGGGATTGGACAACCGTGTATTCGTACCCGAGCTTGAGAGCGTTGCGCGAACTGGTGCCGTTTCCCCGGGGTGCCTTTTCGCTTGGGTCGACGGGAATCTCAATTCGGTCGATTTCTATGCCGAATGGGAACTACCGGGCCGGGAGGTACCGGAAAAAATCTATTACTCCGAATTTCTTCACACCGACCGCATCGTCGAGGTATTCCACGATCTGGCATATGTTCGGCGCTGCAGCCGGTCATTCGGCAGAAACGGACGATCAGGCTTTCCAGAGCGATTACCTCAAGCACGATTTCTATCATCTGATTTCTCGTCCCGCCCAGACACACCATTGTTTTCGGGTACGGCTGGAGAAGACGGCAAGCCATATCATATCCCGGCACAAAGGCATCCAGTGGGAGTGTTTATTCCAGCGACAAAATATACGTCCACTGCGCCTCGGTAACCGGCATGACGGACAGCCGGTTGCCGCGGCGAACGAGCGCCAGACCGTCGAGTTCCGGCCGGTCTTTTAGTTCGCTTAAAGTGATAGTGCGTTTGAGCTTGCGGACGAACTGCACATCCACCATAAACCACCGCGGATCATCCGGCTTGCTGCCGGGATCGTAATGCTTGTTATCGGCGTCAAACGCGGTGAAATCCGGATAGGCTTCACGCGAAATTTTCGCGATGCCGACGATGCCCGGCGTATCGCAATTAGAATGGTAAAAAAACACCAGGTCCCCCACTTTCATTTCATCGCGCATCATATTTCGCGCCTGATAATTGCGCACGCCGTCCCAGTGCTCGATCTGATGAGGCCGTTTCTCCAGGTCGTCGATGCTGAACTCCGAAGGTTCGGATTTCATCAACCAGTAACGCATCTGTCTTCCCCCCGCGAAAAGTAATTTCTCAATAACGTTATTAACTACAGCATGTTAGCGGAAGTGGCCGTCTTAAAACATCCTGACGCGGCAGCAAAAACCCCATTGTTCACGCGAAAAAGAGATCTGTGGAAAATGGCTGCTGTAGTCCGCCAGCATGGTCCGACGCTGCTCGAATTTCCGTCCCAGCGGCCCGTCGAACATTGGGAGGCCAATACAGCGGGGACTCAACTGTTGGTCGAGCCGGTGGATAATGACTATGTTTGACGTAAAGAACGGAGGTAACTGATGTCCGCCGTAATTCAGGAATCGAGCCCGTATGAGCGCTTGCTGGCGCTGCCGGAAAATCTGGTCGGAGAAATCATCGGCCGAGAACTGTACACCCAGCCCGGCCGAGCCGGGCCTCATGCTTCAGTCGCCCCTGTGCTCGGGATCGATATCGGTTCAGCCTATCATCGCGGCCGGGGCGGTCCGGGCGGTTGGTGGATCATCGATGAGCCGGAATTCCATTTCGTCCGCGATACCGAAGTGCTGGTCCCCGATATCGCCGGTTGGCGCCGCGAGCGCATGTCGAGCTTGCCGGAAGACCATCGCTTCGAGGTGGTTCCGGACTGGGTGTGCGAAATCCTTTCGCCGACGCCCCAGAAAAAGGATAGGGTCACAAAAACGAGAGCTTACGCGCGCTACGGCGTAGCGTTTTTGTGGCTTGTTGATCCCCTGGCGCGGATTTCGGAAACCTATGCCCTGGCCGACGGGCAGTGGACCGTAACCGGCTTATACCAGGACCACGACGAAGTTTCCGCTGCACCCTTCGAGGCCGTCACGATCGCCCTCAGCGACCTGTGGGCCGGTTCCTGACCACCTCTTTTCGTCCCGCCTCCAGCGCGTCAGCCGCTGCCACATTGCACTTTATCTTAACGACAGAGGTCGTCGAACAGGTAATAAGCCTCTTCGGTAATCACGCCATTCAGCGGCACATCCCAAGGCTGCGCCGGTATTTGGTCCCATTTCTGGCATTCGAACGCCAGGCCGATGAGAATCGGCGTGCGCGGTTGATTTGCATTCTTAAGATAAGCGAACGTACGGTCGTAATAGCCGCCGCCCATACCGATGCGGTTACCGAAAAGATCGAAAGCCACCAGGGGAACGAACGCCATATCCAGCATCCACGGCTCAGTAATCGTATCTTCCCCGATAGACGGCTCGGGAATCCGAAATTTATTCGGAGTCAACGCCGTGCCCGGCCCGTAATGCCCGAACCATAGCGAACGCTGGGGCGACGAACGGAGAATCGGTAGGTAACACGCTTTGCCACATGCCCACAAGCTCTCGATAATAGCCTGGGTTTCGACCTCGCCGTCGTTACTGAGATAAGCCGCGACATGCTGGCCGCGTTCGGCAATCGGCGATGTAATGAAGCGTTCCGCGATGCGGAGACTCTTCTTACTAGCCAATACGAGCGGCATGCTTTGTCGAAGAGCTCGACTCTGGCGCCGGATATCCGCCGGAAGATTCATTCAGATAGATCGGATGAAACTGGCGAGTGCATATTCGCACATCCAGCAAAGGGAGTTCCTCTAGAACGAGGAGAAGTGAAGTATTCCCCGCCTGCGCCGTAAACCGCTTTCGCCCTTGAACCGGAAGGTTCAGGTGGGAGCGTAGGAACGGCGAATTAGGCTTTCCGCTCGGAGCGGACTTGCGCACATCGCTCGTTCGATGGTTCCCGGGGTTTTAGATTAGGCTCAAGAAGTAACCCAGCTGCTTTCGCACGCCGCAGGGAATACGTGAATCAAATTCTACTAGGTCGACAAATTGATGCAATACGTATCAGCGCCGAAACAGCTTTAATCCGTATCCAGGGCTGCGTCTAGCCTTTCGTGCAGCGACGAAAAGCGATCCCGCAAATCCTGCGATAACAATTTGTTCTGCTGTTGCGCTTGTAATAGCTCATGCGCGATATTCAGCGCTGCCATCACGGCAATGCGTTCGGTGCCGATCACGCGGCCGGTACCGCGTATTTGACGCATTTTTTCATCCAAATAACGTGCTGCAATCAAAAGATCGTGCTGTTGGTCTTCAGGGCAGGAAATAGGATATTCCTTGCCGAGGATCTGAACTTTAATCGGCGGATTCATTTCGCTCATCATTCGTGTCCTATGGATTTCAGGCGGGAAATCATCGCTTCAACGCGACTCTTCGCCATCTCGGTTTTATCGGATAGTTGCACCCGCTCTCGCATCCATTCGTCTAACGTGGACTTCAGCACCTGATTTTCATCACGTAGCCTTTCGCACATGGCGGCCAGTGAATCGATCTTATTTTCCAATCGTACTAGCTCGGCATCCAAATCAAACATATCGGCTATCATGATTTTGGAGCCTTAAAGATGGGGTTAAACTTCGGTGCTAGCTTTCGATCCGGCTATTCGAAGTGTTAGCATAAAGAATTAGAGCAGGGTCGACAAGGCTGGAATGAGCAACGATTTATCCTATCAGAATGTCCAGGACGTCGTCCTGAACAACGACTCGGCGGCTAGCGCAGCCGAAGTGCATGGGGTGCTATCGGGATTGCTGTGTCTGAACAGCCAGACCGATTGCGATCAGTGGCTGGAAGCCGTTTTCGGCGAAAGCAGGACCAACCTTAACCCGGCGGAACATGCCTTGCTTTCGGCGCTGTGCGAGACGACTCGGCACCAATTGGACGATTTCGACTTTTCGTTCGAGTTGCTGCTGCCGGATGACACGCTCCCCCTGAGTGACCGCGCCAATGCTTTGGGAGAATGGTGCCAAGGCTTCTTATACGGCCTCGGTTATCGATCGGATGGTGCCGACTGGCCGGGAGAAAGCACCGAAGTCCTCCACGACCTTCTGGAAATCTCCCGCCTGAGTCCGGATTCCGCCGGAGAGTCGGACGAAGTGGCTTATGCCGAGATCACGGAATATGTCCGCATCGGCGTACAGTTGATCCGTACCGAATTGCAACAGCAACCGCCCTCGCGACTTCACTGATATTGCAAACTCATGCTTCAACCGAGCGAATTCAAACAGCGCCGTAAACAGCTAGCGCGCCGTATCAAGAAGAAAAGCGTAGCTCTGATCGCGAGTGCGTCTGCGAGCGTACGCAACCGGGATGTGGAATATCCGTATCGTCAAGACAGCGATTTTCATTATCTGACCGGATTCGACGAACCCGAAGCGGTGGCCGTCTTCGCCCCCGGCCGAAAACAAGGGGAGTACATTCTTTTTTGTCGCGAATTCGATCGTGAAAAAGCGATCTGGACCGGAAGGCATGCCGGGCTCGAGGGCGCTCGCAACGCATTCGGAGCGGACGAAGCATTCCCCATTGATGAACTGGACAAGGTTTTGCCCGGCCTTCTGGAAAATCGCGAGCGGGTTTATTTCCCCATCGGGCACGATCCGAAGATCGATCGTCAGGTGTTTTCCGCGGTAAACAACGTGCGGGCGAGAGTCCGTACCGGTGTACGTGCGCCGTTCGAATTCGTATCTCTGGAGCATCTGCTTCATGAGCAGCGCCTGATCAAAACGTCGCATGAAATCCAATTGATGCAGAAGGCCGCCGAGGTTTCGGTACGCGCTCATAAACGCGCGATGTCAGTCTGTAAACCGGGAAAGTACGAATATGAAATCGAAGCCGAGTTGCTCTACGAATTCACCCGGCATGGCATGCGAGCGCCTGCCTATCCTTGCATCGTCGCAGGAGGACACAACGCTTGCGTACTCCATTACACCGAAAACAAGGACGTACTGAAGGACGGCGACCTTCTTCTGATCGACGCCGGGGCAGAGTATGAAAACTATGCTGCTGACATCACCCGTACTTTTCCCATCAATGGAAGATTCAGCGAAAGTCAGCGACTCCTTTACGACTTGGTTCTGGAGGCCCAACTCGACGCTATCGAGCAGGTGCGTGCTGGCAACCGCTGGAATGCGCCTCACGATGCTGCCGTACACACCTTGACCAAAGGGCTGGTCAAGCTGGGTTTGTTGGAAGGGCGTGTTTCGAAGCTGATCAAGGACGAAGCCTACAAGAAGTTCTATATGCATCGAACCGGCCACTGGCTGGGCATGGACGTGCATGATGTCGGGGAATACCGGAGCGATGGCGAATGGCGTTCGCTGGAGCCCGGAATGGTATTGACGGTGGAACCCGGCCTTTATGTCGCGCCGGACTGCCATGACGTAGATCCCAAATGGCGCGGCATCGGCATCCGAATCGAAGATGATGTTTTGGTCACCAAAGACGGTTGTGAAATCCTCACGGCCGGACTGCCCAAAACGGCAGCGGAAATCGAAGCATTCATGGCGAATCCCGAATGAACCACGATTTCGATCTATTGATCGTGGGCGGCGGACTGGTCGGAGGTAGTCTCGCTCTGGCCCTGCGGGACGCGCCGCTTCGCGTGGGAATCGTCGAAGCGCTGACGGAAACCCAACGACAGGCCCTGACGGCCGGCGATCGCGCCTTGGCCCTAGCGCGAGGCACGGTCCAAATTCTCGACCGGCTCGGCGTATGGCAAGACGTGGCGCCCAAAGCCATGCCCATCCGTCATATCCATGTCTCCGATCGCGGCCGTTTCGGAAAAACGCGGCTGCATGCTCTTGAAAAAGGAGTCGACGCGCTGGGCCATGTCATCGTCGCCCGAACGCTGGAGGATCGCATTGCTCGGGAACTGCGCGGACTCGATGCGGAGCTGATATGCCCGGCGAGGGTCATCGGTCTCAAAGCAGGCCCGAATGGCGTGTGCGTCACCCTCAAGAAAGGCGAGGAGTGCCTCAATGTCACGGCCGCTCTGGTGGTTGCCGCCGACGGCGGAAATTCCACAGTGAGAAGGCTCCTGGGAATAGAACAAAACGTCCGGGACTATGGACAGACGGCGATCGTGACTGAAGTCAGCACGGAGGCAGATGTGAACTTCACGGCTTACGAGCGTTTCACGACCGCCGGCCCGTTGGCCCTGCTGCCCTTGGAGCGCAAAAAATGCTCGGTGGTCTGGACGATGAAGGATCAGGAGGCCGACGAACTCTTGAGTGAATCCGACGCGAACTTCACCGCAAACTTGCAGTCGGCATTCGGTTATTGGCTAGGGAAAATTCAACTGGCATCGCGACGGCAAGGTTTTCCGCTCAAGCTGATCCGGGCAGAGAAGATGGCGGACGACCGTGTCCTCTTGATCGGCAACGCGATGCATCAGGTTCACCCCGTTGCCGGTCAAGGCTTCAACTTAGGTCTCCGTGATGCGGCATCCCTGGCGGAGCGATTGCTCACCAAACTGGCGTTCAACGAAGATATCGGCGAAAAAGCGTTCCTCGATCGTTACGCCCGAGCCCGGCAGAGAGATCTGGCCAATACGATCCATTTTACCGACGGCCTGATACGGGCGTTCTGCACCGATTTTCCACCCTTCGCCTTGGCGCGTAATGCCGCCATGATCGCCCTGGATTGCTTCCCGCCGGCGAAGCGCTTGCTGGCTCGTCACGCGATGGGATATGGCTTTAGATTTTGAACGCTTGAATCACGCTATTCGAATTTTGGAAAAGAGCTATCCAATAGCCACTGCTTTTTTTCGACGTCAAAATGCCATTTTTGCTCGTCGGTCAGACTTTTTTCCACGAGCCGCTCATTATCGATATAGCGAATCTCGACGGTTTGCAGCACGATTGTCCCCTCGTTCTGCACCTTCCGGAATACTGAATCGTAGCCGGTAACTTTTATATTTTTGAGCGCCTTGAAATCAGGCGCCCGTTTCTGTTTGTCGGTCTGAAAATCCCAGGCTTTTTGGAAAGCTCCCCATCGAATAGCTGAACCATAGCTGTTCAGTGCCTCCTCCATTTTCATCACCCTCATGTCGTGGGCGCATGCTACAAGCGCAAAACTTAAACCGATCCATATTGTCCTGAAAACGCGATCTCGAGCCATAGAAGTACCCCAAATTAATAAATGATAAAAAGGCGCGAGGCAGGACTTTGACTTCGGCGTGACGCTGCGAGAGCTTTTGACATCAATGTTGCAGCGAGATTATATAATGTTCGCCCCCAATACTTTCGGAGATAAACAATGAAAATACTAGCCGGTCTTTTTCTGGCATTGCTTGCCGTCATTTACTTTCTGCCCGCGTTTATGTCGCGGTCCGACGAAATCAACGGGACCTCGCGGGAAGCGGTTTATAAATCGGCAATCCAAGTCAAACGCTACCTCAATACGGACGAACGCGTTTTGTTCGATACCGCCTTGGGAATTTTAGACAAAATCA
Organism: Methylocaldum sp.; assembly: GCF_039794385.1. Classification (NCBI taxonomy): domain Bacteria; kingdom Pseudomonadati; phylum Pseudomonadota; class Gammaproteobacteria; order Methylococcales; family Methylococcaceae; genus Methylocaldum; species Methylocaldum sp. The sequence continues at coordinate 11,289 of NZ_JBDIVO010000029.1, forward strand.
AATCGGAAGAAGGACCGGATGCCTTCGTCAACACCGTGGACGGAAAGACACCCGACGAAGTCATCGAAATGGCGAAGCAAGAGGTCAACACCAAGATTGCAGCCGGCCATCCCGATTTCAAGCAATACACCTCGTGGGACGATATGATTCAGAAGCTGACCAATGGTAATGGAAGGAAGCCGTCCGCTCGTCCCAATGCCTCTTCCGATCACTCCTTACGCGACTCCGAGCGTCCGGATCGTCCTCAATAAATCGGCTCAAAGATCGACCTCCACTCACAGTTTCGCTAGACACGGCTAGTCAATCGGTCTTACGCCACTCTTCAGTCAATCGGAGCGCCGTCCGGTAAACCGTTTCCCGACGCGCTCCGGTGATCTTTACGGTCAAGGACACTGCCGTCTTGACCGAACAGTCCTCGAGCAGAATCCGCAATACTCGTTCCTCATCCACGGTAAGCCCTTCCGTCCTGCCGAGATCGGGCGCGCCTTCCAGTACCAGGACGAATTCCCCTTTTTCCATATTCGGATCGCTTTCGAGGAGCGAGAGCGCCTCGCCGACCCGTGTATCCACTATCGTTTCGAATAGCTTGGTCAACTCTCGGGCAATGACCAATCGCCGATCAGACGGAAAAATCGCCGTGATGTCCGCTACACTTTCGAACACGCGATGACTGGATTCGTAAAAAATCAGCGTTCTCGAATCATTCCGCAGGACCTCCAGGCTGGCCTTGCGCGCCGACGATTTTCGCGGCAGAAATCCCTCGAAGGCAAAACGGTCGGCGGGGAGGCCGGACGCCGAAAGGGCTGCGATGAGAGCACATGGCCCCGGAATCGGAACGACGCGAATACCTGCGGCCCGAACCGCCCGCACCAGGGGAAATCCGGGATCGCTGATCAGCGGCGTTCCGGCATCCGAGATAAGGGCAATGGACTCGCCCCGCTGCAAGCGTTCGACCAGCCGCAGCGAAGCGACATCCTCGTTATGCTCGTGGAATGCCGCGGTCGGCGTGGAAATCCCGTAGTGGTCCAGAAGCGGCCGGCTATGCCGGGTGTCTTCGCAAGCGATGAGATCGACTTGCTGCAGAACGTCGATGGCGCGGAACGTAATATCCCTTAGATTGCCGATGGGCGTCGCTACTAGGTATAGTATGCCGGGTTCTGTTTGCCTCACTATCAAACTCCTCGCTTTCTCGAACGGAATCCCGCCTATGTCTCTATTGATCCGCCTCTGTCTCGCTCTCCTCATACTGATGGCAGCCGCTTGCGCCCGCGACACCACCAGACGCGGAGCCATGAATGCGCGCGCCGCGCAGGCCGAAAGCCTGCTCCAGAGCGGCGACTATGCAGGAGCGATGAGATTATTTCAGCAGCTCGCGGAAACGTCGGGCGATCCCGATTACTACCGGCTTCGAGCCGCCGATTCGGCTCTCCGGGCGGGCGATGGAAGAACGGCGAAACGGCTGGCCGATGCCGTCGCTCCCGACGAACTGGAGACCGTGGACCGGTACGATTACACGCTTCTGCAAAGCAGGCTGGATCTCAACGTGGGCCGAGCACGGGAGGCCTTGGCCAAGCTCGATAGCCTGCCCTCAGGCCGGCTGGAGCCGTCGCAAAAGGTGCATTATCACACACTGCGCGCCTCGGCTTATAACCAACTGGGCAACATGCTGGAAAGCGCCAGGGAGCGTGTCAGGCTCGGCCAACTTCTCACGCGTCCCGACGCTGTGCAGAAAAATAATGAGGCCATTTATGACGCGCTGAACCGGATTCCCGAAAAAGTCCTGACCGCCATGCAACCTCCCCCGCCCGATATATTGGGCGGCTGGATGAATTTGACCCAGATCGTCAAGTCCACGCCTCCGGCCGGATTGAACACGGAATTGGCCAAGTGGCGGATTCGCTTTCCCGGACATCCCGCCGACGGGGCATTCCTGCAAGGGCTATTGAGCCAACGTCAAAGCCCGCCTCCGGGCCAGGCTCAAACGGGAACGACACCGCCTACGGCAGCCGCGCCCGGCTCCGGAGCGTTCATTGGCGTAATGCTGCCTCTGTCAGGTTCCTATGCTCCCGCTGCCCAGGCCCTGCGCACGGGCATGCTTGCCGCCTACTATGCGGATACCAATACCGCAAAGCCGCCTTTGCGGTTCGTCGACACCCAGTCGGGAGACATCTATCAGCTCTACCGGAAATTCGCCGATGGAGGCGCGAAAGTGATCGTCGGCCCCTTGATCAAGGACGACGTGGCCGTCTTGGCCAAAGCTGGGGATTTGCCCGTCCCCGTCCTAGGACTCAACCAAACGCCGGAGGTCAGCAATGACCGGGTCTATCAGTTCGGCCTCACCCCGGAGCACGAGGTCGAGCAAGCAGCCGGGAGCGCCTGGTTCGACGGTCGTCAGAGTGCACTGGTGCTGGCGCCGGCGAATCAGTTCGGCCAGCGCATGATCAAGCACTTTGCGGCCTATTGGAACCAGCTCGGGGGGAACATTCGTGCGATCAAGACCTATCCGTATCACGGCGAGGATTTCACCGCCTCGGTAAAAGAACTGATTTCCGCGGCACCTTCTGCCACGCATGCCCAGCTTTCCTTCCCGACCGTTCCGTCGGTCACCAAACAAGGCGCGGATTTCATCTTTCTCATCAGCGACGCCCGCGATGCTCATCTGATTCTGCCTCAAATCGCCTTTCACAATGGCGAGCATCTCCCGGTCTACGCTACCTCTCACGTGTACGGCGGCAGGGCCGACTCGGAAGCCGATCGAGATTTGAACGGACTGATTTTCTGCGACATTCCGTGGTTACTCGATCCGGCCGAAAGTGGTCCACTGTCCCATCAAGCGCTGAGCAAGCAGATTCAACAAACGCCGTCGGATTACGTGAGACTTGTCGCGCTGGGGATCGATGCTTACCGTTTGCTTCCGGAACTCGAACGATTCAAGACAGAACCGCAGTTTCGGTACACCGGCGCGACCGGCACGCTCTCGCTGGGCACCGGCAACCGCATTCAGCGCCAGCTCCATTGCGCCCAATTTGAAGACGGAGTTCCGCAACCACGGGGAATCGCACCGCTTCTGAAACCGGGCGATAGTGCTCCGGGGCTCCGGTAAAGGCGCTGAAATGACCACCCTTGGCCAGGCCAAAGGGCGTATCGCCGAGGAAGAAGCGCTGACTTTTTTGCAGACCCATGGCCTGCGGCTGATAGAGCGCAATTACCGCTGCCGATACGGTGAAATCGATCTGATTATGGAAGACGGGTGCGCCATCGTGTTTGTGGAGGTCCGCTATAGGGGAAGTATCCAGTTCGGCGGTGCACTGGAGAGCGTGGATCGGCGCAAGCAAGCAAAGCTGTTGGCAAGCGCCGCCCACTTTCTTCGGGAAAAGCGGATGGATCGGCCGGCTCGTTTCGATGTGGCGGCGCTGGCCCCCGCAAACGGCGGGCTTGCTGTAAAATGGGTGAAAGATGCTTTTCAGGCGACTTAGAGCCTATCCCAGTAGGCCGTTCGCCCTGAGCTTGTCGAAGGGTTTCTTGAGCCTACTGGGATAGGCTCTTAACCGATTTTAAGGTTTTCGCTACGCAACCTTGATAGCAGGGCATGAATTTACAAGAACGAGTCTTTCGTCAATTCGAGACCAGCGTTGAAGCAAGCCGCGAATCGCTGGCCAGGCTCGGAGAGATCATCGAAATTGCCGGAGTCAGGCTGGCTCAGTGTTTACTCAGCGACGGCAAAATTCTTTGTTGCGGCAACGGCGGATCGGCAGCGCAAGCGCAGCATTTTTCTTCCGAGATGCTGAATCGCTTCGAGCGGGAGCGCCCCGGCCTGCCCGCTATCGCGCTCACTTGCGACACATCGACCTTGACCTCGATTGCCAACGATTATCGGTTCGACGACGTTTTCGCCAAGCAAATCAGAGCCTTGGGCCACAGCAACGATCTTCTCGTCGTCTACACCACCAGCGGCAATTCCTCCAGTATTTTGAGCGCGGTTACTGCCGCCCATGATCGGGACATGTCGGTGCTGGCCCTGAGCGGCCGGGACGGCGGAGCGCTGTCGCCCTTGCTGCTGGAAACCGATATCGAGATCCGCGTACCCTCGGAGACGACGGCCCGAATACAGGAAGTCCACCTGCTGATCACGCACTGCCTGTGCGATTTGATAGACCACCAATTGTTCGGGGACTGATTTCTTGGCTTTACCCAGCGCCTTTTTGAACCGGTTGGCGCAAATTTTCCCACCCGGCTCGCTTTACACGGACCCCGCCGATTGCTGGGCTTACGGCTACGACAACAGCCGCCGTCAAGCTCTGGCGGAAGCGGTCGTTTTCCCGACCAGCCACACCCAGACGGTCGAACTGGCCCGCTTGTGCAACGAGCATCGGGTGCCTTTGACCGCGCGCGGCCGCGGCACCGGCACGACCGGCGCGACAGTGCCTTTACGGGGTGGAGTTGTGGCTTCGTTCGAGCGGATGAACCAGATTGTGGAATTCTCGCCGGGCAACCGCTACATCGTCGTCGAACCGGGCCTGACCAATCAGGCGCTACAGGACTTTCTCAAACCGCACGGCTTCTTCTGGCCGCCCGACCCGACCAGCGCCGCCTTTTGCAGTGTAGGCGGGAATCTCGCCTACAATTCCGCCGGCCCACGCGCGGTGAAATACGGCACTCCCCGCGAAAACACCCTCGCCTTGCGAGCTGTGACCGGTTTGGGGACGGAGATCCGTACGGGCGTCTTCACCACCAAGGGCGTCGTCGGGTACGATCTGACCCGGCTGCTATTGGGCTCGGAGGGAACGCTTGCGCTGATTACCGAGGCGACGCTCAAGCTGACGCCGTTGCCCGAAGCCAAACGCACCATGCGGGCGATCTATGCCGATTTGGACCATGCTACGGAAGCCATCACCCGAATCATGGCTCAACCTGCGGTTCCTTGCGCCCTCGAATTCATCGATGGAAACGCAATCGAACTGATTCGCCGTTACTCTCGCGCCGACTTGCCGGAGCGCGCCGGTGCTTTACTAATGGTCGAAGTGGACGGATTTGCCGAGGGAATGGCGGTACAGATCGAGAGCGTGCGGCGCGCTGCTCAAAACGAGGGGCTTCTGGAGTTTCGCGTTGCGGCGACCGCCGATGAAGTCGAAGCCTTATGGCAAACGCGCAAGGCACTGTCGCCGGCGCTGCGGAAGGTCGCGCCGAAGAAAATCAACGAAGACGTGGTAGTGCCCGTCACCGAGTTGCCTTTGCTGATCGCCGGACTAAACGAGCTGTCGCAGCGGTATGACTTGGCGATCGTCAACTTCGGCCATGCGGGAAACGGGAACATTCACGTCAACCTGCTGTTCGATCCCGCCAAACCCGGCGAAACCGAAAAGGCCCACGAATGCCTGGGGGAGATCTTTTCGCTGGTGCTGCGGCTGCGCGGTACCTTGTCCGGCGAGCACGGCGTCGGTCTCGAAAAGAGGGATTACGTTGACCGGGAAATCGACACCGGCGCCCTGGAATTGATGCGCGCCGTCAAACGTCAGTTTGATCCGAACGGCATTTTGAATCCCGACAAAACCTTGCCTTTGGCCGACTGACTCGCAGAGCTCAGGCGGTAATCGAGATCCGCATCGACAAATCGGTTGCTCGAACATTCTTGGTCAGGGCACCGACCGAAATGTAATCCACCCCGGTCTCGGCGATCTGCCGGATGGTATCCAAGGTCACGTTGCCCGATACCTCGAGCTTGGCGCGGCTTGCAGTTTCGGTAACCGCTTCCCGCATCATCGCAATCGTGAAATTATCCAGAAGAATCCGCTCGGCGCCGGCCGCCAAGGCTTGCTGCAATTCATCGAGATTTTCCACTTCGACTTCGATCGGCACGTTAGCGCCCAAGGCTTTCGCGGCGTGCACGGCTTTTTCGATGGACCCGCAAGCCAGGATATGGTTTTCCTTGATCAAAATGCCGTCGTAGAGTCCCATCCGATGGTTATCACAGCCGCCGCAGCGGACGGCGTATTTCTGTGCCTTCCTGAGGCCGGGAATGGTCTTGCGAGTGTCGAGGACCTTCGCCTTGGTGCCGTCCACGGCTTTGGCATAAGCACGCGCCAAGGTCGCGGTGCCCGACAGAGTCTGTAGAAGATTGAGCGCCGAGCGTTCGCCGGTCAGGAGCGCTCGGGCGGGGCCTTGCATCGCGCACAGCTCGGCGCCCGCCTCGACTTGTTCGCCCTCCGTCACCAGCCAGTCGATTTGAACCGAACCGCCGAGCCGGGCGAAAACGGCGGCGAACCAGGCCTGCCCGCACAGCACCATGGACTCGCGGGTGATCACGCGCGCTCTCGCCGTTGCGTGCTTCGGAACCATCGAAGCGGTCAAGTCGCCTGAACCGACATCCTCTTCCAAGAAACGGTCGATTTCGCTTAAATCCAACGGATACATCGTCACTTCCACCGCGTCGCGGTTATCGCCACAAGCCCTCACGCTTCAGCGCTTCGCGCAAGCGCTCGACCCGCCGGCGGTTGACGCCCAAATCCCAATAGCCGACCCGCGACGCGGAGCGAACGTGCATGAGGTGCTCCTCCGGAATAAGCTGGAATTCCACGTCGTCCACGAATCGGAAAAGACGGCTCGTGGCCTCGGCGCGGAGATACCATCGCTCGTTGTCCTCCTCGACAACCCGGGTGCGGGGTTCCGCCCCCAATACGCGCTTCAGGGCCGCCCAAGCTTCGTCAGGCGCTATGTCCACGCGAAAGGGACTCGCGTAATGATCCTGATCCCGAGAGAGACTGGACACACAATTGGGACTATCCGGACAATCTGAAATTCTCGACGAAGCCATGGAACCTCCTCGACTCAGTGCTAACGCCGTCAAGGCGAACAGCACGACCTTAGCGAGCCACGCGCTGCGCATCCGGCAAGCTTCGGCTTGCGGCGACCGTGTCGATCGGTGCCGACATCGGCTTTCGCTTCTTCACATCTGCTGCGTAGAGTTTACGTTCTTCCGCGGACATCGGGACCAATCCCAGCTGAGCAAGATAGCCTTTCTCGCCCCACGCTTTGTCATTCGTAAACTCGGCGAGATATTGTTGCAGCCCCTTCACTTTGCCGACATGATCCGCCTTGAAATAGAGGAACAAGGGTCTGGCGATGGGGTAACGGTTTGCCGCAATGCTCTCGACACTCGGGACGGCTCCGTCGATACGAGCGGCATTTAGCCGATCGGTATTGCCCGCATATTGTTTGTACGACACAAACCCCAACAGCCCGGGGTTCTTGGCCAACATGGCCGCTATCGCATTTCCGCTTTCTTCGATATAGGCGCCATCGCTGCGGGCGGTGAAGCAGACTTCCTTATACTTGGCCTTCTGCGTTTCCTTCCAAGCGGCAATGAAGGGAAAACTCTCGCACCCAGCCTTCGAGACGGCCTCTTCGAACAGTTCACGTATGCCGGAACCGATCGGCGGAGCGACGACTTCGATCTTCGTATCGGGCAGCGACGGATTGATGTCTTTCCAGGTCTTATAGGGATTCGGGACCAGCGTGTCGCAATTCTTGCATTTAGGATCAGGCACCTTTTTTCCTAAAGCCAAAAACAACTCTTTCCGGGTGATATCCAGCGCCGGCACCTTCTTGGAGTGCGCGAGCACTAGGCCGCTATATCCGATCTTTACCTCGACGATGTTCTTTATGCCGGATGCCTGACAGGCTTCGAATTCCGATTTTTTCATCGGCCTCGAAGCATTGACGATATCGGGAGATTCGCCGGTTTCGGGCTCGCAAAACAACTGAATTCCACCGCCGGTACTGTTCGACTCGACCCATGGCCGTTTGATCTTGCCGGACTTGCTGATTCGGTCGGCCACTGCATCGGCAAACGGCCTAACAACATTCGAGCCGTTAATATGCACAAAGCCGCGCATTTCGGCAGCGGATGCAGCCTGCATCATCAGAGGCGCTGCAAACAATGCAGCGAAAAAATTAACACGCTTATTCACAATTTACCTGCGGACGGGTTGCACGAGGAACGAACCAGCACAATAGCCTAGTTCCACGACATTTTAGTATTAAAACGAGCAGAAAAAACCCGCTCCGGGGAGCGGGTTTTTGATTGACGGCGGTTGCTATCAGGCAACCATGCCGCTTGATATTGCGGTGTATTTATTCACCCATAAAGACCAGCTGAACGCGGCGGTTCTGCTCGCGACCGGCTTCCGTGCTGTTGTCGGCGATCGGATAGTCCTCGCCGTAACCTTTCGCATACAGTCGGTTCTTCAAGCCTGCGGACTTCAGGTAATCTGCCACCGATTGAGCACGGCGCTGCGAAAGCTTCAGATTGTACTGAGAGCTTCCTTCGCTGCTGGCGTGTCCCTGGACTTCTATATCGCGCATTTCGTTTGAAGCAACGAGCTGCTCAACAACACCGTCCAGAATGCTTTTCGCGTTCTCGGTGAGCTCGTCCGAGTTATATTTGAAGTTGACGCCCTTAAGCTCGATTCTGATCGGACAGCCTTGGTCGTCGACTTTCGAGTCAGCCATGGTGCCGGGGCACTTGTCGTCGCAATCGTTCACGCCGTCACGGTCAGAGTCGCGGGCAGCACAATCGTCTGCGGGCGCGGGAGTAGGTTCTGCTTCTGCCACGGCTCTCGGTTTCTCGCCGAAGGGAACAACAAAGCCGAGATTGACGACCATGTCGTGGAAATCGTCTTCGTTCCGGTATACGCCGCCATTTCCTTCGTAGACGTAGCGATAACGGACATCGCCGCGGAGCAGGAAGTTGTCGTGCAACTCATAAGTCGCACCGACGCCAGCCTCGCCGATGAACGATGCGCCGCTTCTGCCGGCTGCGCTGGTATTCATGCCACCGGCGCCGATAACCGCATACGGCGAGAACACATCGCGCATGAAGTAATACTGCAGGTCCACGGTGCCGCCGGTAAGATCGCCGTTATAGCCCTTGCCATTCAGGTGTTGCCAAAAACCTCTGACCTCGGCATTGAAATATTCGTTGATGATCTTACCGATTCCCAAGCCAGCGCCCCAATCGTCTTTCGCATTACGGTCGCCGCCCGGATTGAAGTATGTGCCGAACGGGGCGACATACCACCGATCATCCATAAAATGCTCCTCGGCCTGCACTGCTGTCGCCGCGACGCTTGCTATGCCCAAAGCAATTAGAATTTTTTTCAACATATCCATCTCCCTGTAGTTGGAATACCAACAAGATTTGAAAACTTACAACAGGCACAATCTTAGTCGCGGATCAGCCGCGGCGCAACTGAATTGAAGGAAAATGCTCAATTCAATAGTTCGGCCCAACCTCAGGGTTGCCCTGTGCCAATCAATTTCTGTTCCTTTTTTGCAACATCCGGGGTAACCGGGATGTATCCGTAGCGGCTGGCAATTTGCTGACCTTCCGCCGACAGCACAAATCGGACGAAGTCCGCTTGCACACCCGCTAGCGGTCTATTCGGGCTCTTATTGACATATATATGGAGAAACCGCGTCAGCGGGTAAGCACCGCTAACGGCATTGCGCTCGCTCGGCGCAACAAAAGGCATATTCGCGTCTACCGCCAGCGGTACTGGCTTCACGGATACAGTTGTCGAGTCGCCTCGGCCGTAACCGATGGCATTCAAGGATTCACTCACGGCACCGGCGACCGATCCGGAATCGGGCCGCACCTGAACGAATTCACCCAGTGCGCCTCCGCACAGGACTTGCTCGCTAAAATAATCGTACACATCGTCGGCGGATCCGATCGCAAATACCTGTAACGGCCGGGTTCGCCATTCCCCGATCAAGCCCAACGCTCCCCAGGTCGCCAGGTACTGAGCACCTCGACACATCGGCGAACGCGAGAAAACTGAGCCGGCCTGGGCCAGCGTCATGCCTCGGATCGGATTATCCCGGTGTACGAAAATCGTTACCGCATCGAGAGCGACTCGAATCGGGGTTGGCTTGTAACCGAGTTTTCGCGAAAAACCATCGATTGCCTCGCGGTTCAGCCGATAGCCGACGTAAATCGCATCGCCGCGCGCCTCGTCGAATGCGCCCGGTGAAGCGAGCGAGCGGGCCGGGCGCAAGCGAAGCGTAGCCCCGGCATGATCTCGCTGAAACGCGCTGGTCCAATCCCGGATCAGCCTGCCGAGGTCACTCGCCCCGAGCTCGTCGCTGCCGGCATCCCCGCTGATGGTCTCCGCCCCTTCGGATGATCCGTAGACGGCACCGGCGCCTCCAGCCAAAAGCACCGCAGCGAGAAAGAGGTGAATTCCCTGCCGTATCAAACCCGAAAACCGACGGCTCGGCTGCCCACGCGAGCCGAGACGGACGGAACCGGCAACTCGTCTATCCGCTCTGGATATCACATTCTTTGCGCGAGCTTGGCATCGGTGCGGGAGTCGACCCGCACGATTCGATCTTCGGGGAAACTACAGCTGAAGCAACTGCCCCGCCCGAGCGTGCTCGCAATTTTGAGCTCTCCGCCGTGCCGGGACAGCGCATGCTTGACGATAGCCAATCCAAGCCCGGACCCGCCTTTATTCTTACATCCGTCAACGGCAACCCGGTAAAACCGTTCGGTAAGCCGCGGCAGATGGTGTTGCGCGATGCCCGGCCCGGTGTCCTCGACGTCCAGCCTAGCTCCCTTGCCCTCGCAGCGCCAACGCACGGTAACCCGGCCCGTGGCTGGCGTATATTTCACCGCATTGACGATCAGGTTTGAAAACGCGCTGCGCAATTCCTGCTCGGCGCCCAGCAAATGGGCGTCGGTTTCGAGGACCAGCTCGATGGCGGGGTGTTCGTCGGCCAAGAGCTTGACCTCGTCGCAAATGTCTTGCAGCATCGCCGGAACGTTTATCCGCTTTTGCACCGTCTGATGCGCCGCCGACTCCAATCGCGTCAGTGCAAGAAGGCCGTCGACCAAGCTTTCCATCCGGGCCGTCTGTTCCTCCATGCGCTGAAACACTTTCAGATGCGATTCCGGCAGAGATCCATCCACCTGGCCCAAGGTTTCGAGATAACCTTTCAAGACCGTCAGCGGCGTGCGCAGTTCGTGGGACACGTTCGCCACGAAATCGCTGCGCACGCGCTCCATAAATCGCAGTTGAGTCACATCCTGCGCGACCAGAAGGCGCAAGTCTTCTCCATAAGGCACGATGCGAATTTCAAGCTGCATGTTTTCGGCGAGGGGCGATGGAATGCTGACCGTAGCACGATAATCGGCAGTCTGGAGGTATTGGCTGAGCTTCGGATGGCGCAGCAGATTGCCGATCTGCTGGCCGATATCGCCACGGCGCAGCCCCAGCAGGCGCTCGGCCGCTTCGTTGAACCAATCGATTTCATCCCGAGGCCCCAGCACCACGGTTGCATCCGGTAATGCCGCCGTCGCCGTGCGGAAACGCTCGAGCATCCGGATGAGCTGCTTTTTGCGACGCTTGTTGCGTCGCCTCAAGCGATAGATGAGGTAATAGATTTCTTCCCAGACGCCGTTGCCCTGAGGCGGCTGGCCGGATCTGCCGCTGCGCAGCCAAACCAGCAGCCGATTTGCATAAAAAAGCTGTCTCGCCAGATAGGCCAGCAGACAAAACCAGAGCACGACGGCGAAACTGTTCAGGACCTTACCGAGGAAAGTGCCAACTAACAGTGTTAAAAAGAGAAAGGAAAATTCCGATCGCCAGGGGCTCGACATGAATCAGGTTTGGTCAGGGGTTGTAAAAAAACCGTCGCGAGCGGTTCGAGTCCGCGCCGACAAATCGGCAGGAATGCCGATTTGCACGGCAGTTGCCGCCCACAGGGTGCCGGACACGGAGGTCCGGCATGAAAAGCGCAGGCGTACAAAGGGGTACGTTGAGCATCGCAGGTGCGGACTCGAACCGCGCAGTAGGTTTTTCACAAGTTTTCAGAAAAACGGTATCCGAAACCGCGCACCGTCTGGATAACCTCCTCGCGGTCATGTTCGGCCAGGATCTTGCGCAGGCGCCGGATGTGGACATCGACGGTGCGTTCCTCGATGAATGAACTTCGTCCCCAAACCTGGTCGAGCAACTGGCTACGGCTGTAGACCTTGTCGGGATGGGTGAGGAAGAATTCCAATAATCGGTACTCAGTCGGACTCAGAATAACGTGGCTGTCGGCAATGCTAACCCTATGTTCGTCGACATCCAACGCGATCCCGCCAATCTCGATTCTTCCGCCCTTGCCGTACTTGTTGCTACGCCGAAGAACCGCCTTGATCCGCGCTATCAATTCGCGCGGCGAGAACGGTTTGGTGACATAATCGTCGGCCCCGACATCCAACCCCCGGATTTTATCTTCTTCCTCGCCGCGAGCGGTGATCATGATGATGGGAATTTCGCTATATTGTTTGTCTTTCTTGAGACGGCGAGCCCATTCGACGCCGCTCAAGCCGGGCAACATCCAGTCCAATAAAATCAGATCGGGAACCGACTCATTCAAGGCCGATTGCGCCTGGTGGGTATCCGCAACGGCCCTGACGGCGAACTCGGCCTGTTCCAGGACCAAACCAAGCATTTCACGAATCGCATCTTCATCTTCGACAACGAGCACGTTTATCACGGACATTCTCGATACTCACTCCTTCGGATAATCGTTCAATGTACGTTGCAAATGTGACCTTTCCGTGACATGTGTATCGGCAAAGCCACAACTGTCGAATCTCGCCATCATTATCTAATGATGCCTTAATGCTTCGCGTTAACGCCTTCAGCGAAACGGCAGTTCGCTCTTAGTCGAAAAATATCGTTGATCTCCACGCACAGCCGAACTGTTCCAGAATTGGGTAAGGCTGAGCAGCGCCAAGATGAAGAAGCTGATCAACACCCAGGCGGGCATACTGAGCCCGAGCAGCGTCCAATCGACTTTGGCGCAGTCTCCGGTCCCGTTCAGCATCGCCTTGAGGGTCTCGGTCAAGGGAAAATACTGGAACATGTATTCCAATCCCGGACCGCAGGCCGGCACTTCCTCCGGCGGCAAATGCTGCAGCCAGACATGCCGGGCCGAAACCGTTCCGCCCAGCACGGCCATGACGAACCCAAGAATCGCGTAGACCTTGACCCCAGTCCTCTTCGGATTATGCAGAACCGCAACCAGCATCACCAATGCGACGGCGAAAACCATGATGCGCTGGGACACACATAGCGGACAGGGCTCCAGCCCGCCGGAAAATTGGAAATAAAGAGCGGCCGCGAGCAGCCCCATGCAAAACAGAAAACCAACGAGAAAATAGAATCTGGGCTTGAAAACCATGTGAATTCCCGAAAATTAGAAAGCCTTCGACCACGAAGGGCGATTTTGGACGTCCATACGAATGTAGCGGTTGACTCAGTCTTCGATCCGAAATCCGACCTTCAAGACCACTTGATAATGGGCGATTTTGCCGTTGGCAATCTGCCCCCGCGTTTCGACAACTTGGAACCAGTCCAGGTTCTTGACCGTTTTCGATGCTTTTTCTATGGCATTTCGGGTGGCCTCGTCCGTTCCGTGCGGCGAAGTCCCGACGATTTCGATCAGTTTATAGACACGGTCCGTCATAGCCATCACTCCTTCAGGTAAGAAAATAAAGAGACATCACGAGGCGATGTGGCTCGTCTCCGGAAGGGGCGGCCTGTCGGGAACCGAAGAGCCGGATTCGTCCGCGGCGAGTTGCTCGCACCACAAATCATGATGCTGAATCGCCCAGCTCTTGTCGACTCTTCCGCGCACCATGCCTTCGAGTGCTCCTTCCGTCCCGATCGTGCCTATATAGATGTGTCCCAAGGCTCCCGCCATCAGAACCAAAGCGAAAACGACATGAATCAGATGCGACAGTTGCAATAGCCAACGTTCCTGGCCGAAATTGGGAAAATCCAGCAGCAGACCGCTCGCACTCACCGCCAGCCCGCCGCCCGCCAAAATCCAGAACCACATTTTTTCGCCGGCATTCATGCGTCCGGCGGACGGATGGCGATCGCCGACCATGCCTCCGAAGGCCCTGAGCCAGTCGATATCGATCCGGCTCGGAAGATTGTCCCTGACCCACGCGACAAACATGAGCAACAAACCGACGATGAACAAGGGGCCGATGAAGTTGTGCAGCAGCTTGGCAATCTCGGCGTAGACGGAAAAGGCCTTATGCCCCACGAGCGGAATCAGCAGCGCTCGACCATAGAGCAAACTCAAACCGGTAATCGCCAGAAAAATGAACAGCAGCGCCGCGTACCAATGCAGAACCCGCTCGGCGAGCGTCCAGCGCACCAGGGTTTCGCCGGATCGGGGCTGGCTGAGCTTTACCTGTCCGCGCCAGAGATAAAACGCTCCGAGCGCGAAAACCACAACTCCCAAGAGAACGCCGCCGTAGCTCGCTATGGGGCCGTTCCGGAGCCGCCGCCAATTCTGGCCGCCGCCCTGGATCAGAACGTTCGTCTCCTGTCCCTTGACCGCGGTGTAGCCCTGAACGCCTTCCCGCACCTGCCGCCAATAGTCGGATCTGGGATTCACCACCGATTCAGCCTTGTGCAGTTCGTGTCTCTCGCCTTCATGGGCTCGCAGCGTTCCAGAGATCGCCAGCAGAACCAGCATGAGCGCGAAAGCCGACAAAATCCGCCAAAACGACGCTTTTTGAACTTGAGTCATCATGCTAACGGTCGCTCTGTACGGTCTTGAAGCGCAATCTCAACTGTTCCCGCCGGTAGCCCGCATCGCCCATGTGGCGGTCTTCCTTGCCTTTATATTCATGAGCCCGGTGCAGAGTCACGTCCGGATCTTCGTAACAGCCTTGCAGGATTGGAATGATCAGCAAGAACAGGCCAAGCCGTCTCATGCTGCCTACCCTTCCTTGTAAGCGGTCTCCCAGCCCCAGGGCTTGCCCTGCGGCTGGCGCTGCAAATCCGGATTGTCGTTGCCGGCGCGGCGAACCACCCGTTCGCGGAAGATGTCTGCCACCATGTCGGCGTCGCCCGCGAGCAGCGCCTTGGTGGAACACATTTCGGCGCAGAGGGGAAGCTTGCCCTCGGCTAGACGATTCCGGCCGTATTTCTTGAACTCTTCCTCGGAATGATCCTGTTCCGGACCGCCGGCGCAAAACGTGCACTTGTCCATCTTGCCGCGCGCGCCGAAAGCGCCGTCCTGCGGGTATTGCGGAGCACCGAACGGACAGGCGTAGAAGCAGTAGCCGCAACCGATGCACAGGTCCTTGTCGTGCAGCACTACGCCGTCCTCGGTGGTGTAAAAACAGTCCACCGGACAGACCGCCTGGCAAGGCGCATCGGAACAATGCATGCACGCGACGGAAATGGTTTTCTCTCCAGGCAATCCGTCGTCCAGCGTGATCACCCGCCGACGATTGACGCCCCAAGGGACTTCGTGCTCATTTTTACACGCGGTGACGCAGGCGTTGCATTCGATGCAGCGCTCTTCGTCGCAAAGAAACTTCATTCGGGCCATGGTTCAAATACGTTTGGAACAATTAAATCCGACAGTTCAAATGACCTTGAATCGCCCCTATCCTGGCAATGTGGTTAAGCTGTCAGCCGGCAGGGAATATCGGAATGACAGGCTTAGAATTCGGCCGCCAATAACATCCTGTTCTACTTGAAAACGATTGTAGGGTGAGTTAGGCGCGCTGCCACGAACCATTCCATGACAACGGGACTCTCTGCGCGCCGTAACCCACCGGTTCCGAGGCCTTGCGTGGTGGGTTACGGCGCGCGAAAGCACCACAGGAACTTTACTGGTTCCGTGCGATGCGCGCCTAACCCACCTTACAACACGAATCGGAACATTGTTTTCAGCCATACCCGCAACTTAAAGGCATTGACCTTTTACTTTACCCCTTCAAAACCCGTCCCGTCGGAGTCCTCACGTCCATAGCTCCGCCAACGAAAAAGTGATGGCGTCAAACGGCCGCATCGATACAGGGTCTTCGTCTTTCAGCGTAGCCAGCAGCACCCAAAAGCCCTCGCGCAACTCGAACGCTTCCAGGGTCCGCTCGAGCGGGTCGACCAGCCAGGCATGAGCCACGCCGTAGCGGGCGTACAAAGGCAGCTTGATGGCGCGATCTTTTTTCTCGGTGCCGGGCGAGAGGATTTCGCACACCCAATCGGGCACCACTTCGAAGCGATGGTCTCTCGGAATCTCCGGCATCCGCTCGCGCCGCCAGCCGGCCAGATCGGGCACGGCGACCTCGGTATCTCGGACGAAGTGGACCTCGGGTTCCGGAAGAATCTGCCAACGACCGGAGCCGCTTCGAGTTTTGCAAAAAGGAGGTACGAGTGAGCAGAGCAATCCACCCTTCACCAGATGCTGTGGGCCTGTGGGGCGGGTTTCGGTATACAACCGAGCGCCGAGCACTTCCCCGACCAGATTTTCCGGCAAGGCGAGCAGACATTCATACGACGTCGGCACAGCAGCGCTGTGACCCTGAGTCATGTCAATCTACTTCTGGTTTGGTCGGACGCTCCGAACGCTTGGCAATCTCGATTAAGAGGCGCAACGCTTCGTTTACGGCATCGGCATTTGGGAACGCCTCCGCTACATCAGGTTCCAAGCGAACCACGTCACCAAACGCTTTTCGTTTCGGCCCGAACCGTCTTACTCGTAAACTCTTCAGGTCGTACTCCGACCGAAGTTCATCGTTCAGTTCCGTATCCACCTTGCTCATACGCTTTTCGCTCCGCTTTGGTTGCCTCTCTCGCACTAATCAAGCGAATACTATCCTCTCGTTCCGTATAGGACACCAATAACAAACGCCCGTTTTGAGTTTCCCCCACGAGGATATAACGATGTTCGTCTTCGGAATGGTCTGGATCGTAAAAGTCGATAAATAAAGGATCGCTGAAAGCCGTGCAGGCTTCTTCAAATGAGACACCGTGCTTCGCTTTATTGGTGGCAGCTTTCTCTTTATCCCATTCAAACTTCATTTCTCAGTCACTAAATCCGGCTCTATCCGGCACAGCGAAACCTTGGTCTCCTGCATCGCCGTTACCGAATCGTAGCCGTAGGTGAACACGATGTTGCAGGATTCGCCCAGCACGTACGGCGCGCTGCCTTCCGGGTATTTCGGCCGCAAGTCCTGCCCCTCGTAGTGCCCGCCGAAATGGAAAGGCATGAAGACGACGCCCGGTCGGACCCGCTCGGTGACGAAAGCCATGACGCTAATCCTTCCGCCTTCGGGGCCGGCGACCCACACCTGTTCGCCGTGCCGCACCCCGGCGTTGTTGGCGTCGCGCGGGTTGATCTCGACGAACATGTCCTGCTGCAGCTCGGCCAGCCAGGGATTGGAGCGGGTTTCGTCGCCGCCGCCTTCGTATTCGACCAGGCGTCCCGAAGTCATGATCAACGGAAAATCCTTGCTGAAGTCCTGCTGCTGGATCGAGGCGTAACGGGTCGGCAAGCGCCAGTAACGCTTGCGGTCCTGGTAAGTCGGGTATTTCTCCACCAGATCGCGGCGCGGCGTGTACAAAGGCTCGCGGTGGATCGGCACCGGATCGGGGAAGTTCCACACGATGCAGCGGGCCTTGGCATTGCCGTAAGGCGCACAGCCGTGCTTGATCGCGACCCGGATGATGCCGCCTGAAGGATCGGTCTTCCAGTTCTTGCCCTCGGCCAGTTTCTTTTCCTGCTCGGTCAAATCCTTCCACCA
>NZ_JBDIVO010000030.1:0-28128 GCF_039794385.1 Methylocaldum sp.
TCCTGCCAAGCGCGCCATCTATTTGTAATTTTCCGACGGTGGCCGTAGCTCAGTTGGTAGAGCCCCGGATTGTGATTCCGGTTGTCGTGGGTTCGAGCCCCATCGGTCACCCCACTTCTAGCTCGTCAAGCACTCCATATCGGGCCATTAGCTCAGCTGGTAGAGCAGCGGACTCTTAATCCGTTTGTCGTAGGTTCGATCCCTACATGGCCCACCAATTAAAACAAAGGCTTGCAGAAATGCAGGCCTTTTTGTTTTTGGGTTTTCAAAAAATTCCCAAAACTCATCTCTTGTCGGAATTTAACCGGGCCTCATTTTTGAAACCTCTCCGCCGTGTCCTACCGGTAATTTGGAGCATCTCCAGCTTTAGGAGCAAGGTTTTCCTGATCTATCCCAATCCATGCATTGTTCGAAATTGCCGAGAGTCACATTCGAATTTCGATAGTACGAACTGTTGTAGGCATGCTGAATCTCCGCTAATCTCACGCTGTTAAGGTAACGGAGTTTATAGCTATGGCCCTCATGAAATGTCCCGCGTGCGACTCGGAGATTCCCGATCAAGCCAATGCTTGTCCACATTGCGGGCGGTCTTTAAGAGCAGCTCCAATACGCAGCTTGAGCGGAAAATTGCAGGCGATCGGCACCATTCTGGTCGCAGTCAGCATTCTTGCGATGATGGCCGGTACCTGGTGGGGAGCCGCGTTGCTGTTTCCTGGCGCGGCTTTTTTCATAATCGGTCGGGTGTTGTAGTCCATTCCTTTTCGACGCTCCCTTGACACACGATCGCTACGCGTCAGCCTCCATGAATAGGCGTCCAGGAACCGGTGAGTGGTCGTGAATTTTCTCAGTGGTCGGTCGAGAGCGGCATGAGAGTAATCGCTCCGAGCCATAAGCTGAGGAGCCTAAGCTCTCCAATTTACGCACACGCTTAGCTACCGCTCTCGTACGGTGATGATGACAAATTGCGCTTGACGAGCGGCATGCTCCGGAAATGCGGGCTCCGATGGTGTAATTTCAGTCGGACTATCTAAAACCCAAAACCCATCATTCAACACCTGCTTCTTCGGCCATAGCCTGACAGGCGTCAGCACAGCTTCGGCAAGTTTGCGCGCATGCCTGCATTTGGGGGTCATTCTCGAATTGCTCACAACTGTCCCCGCACTGTTCGCATGTTTCTGCGCAGACTTCGCAGGTTAACGTGTGAAGCTCTGAACCGCGGAGCATGAAGTTCGCACTGGTTTGGCAAATTTCGGCACAATCCAGGAGGAGTCGAATATGATCGGCTTCCGCATGCGGCCCTCCTTTTTCCAGACAGTGGGTTACCGTTTCCAGGCATATAGAATGGCAATCCAGACACTGCTCGATACATGCTTGCATGGAGCCAGTTGAAGATGCTTCTTGAGTCAGCATATCGGCACCTCTCAAACTTCGAGTTAACGGTGTAGTTCAAAATAGGATGCTGCCATGAGATTCACTTTTGAATAGGTAAGAGTACGCAAGCTGCCGTCTCGGTCTTCAAATGGTCAAAAGACACGCCTTAAAGCCTGAACTAGCGATTTTTCGAAGGCTCTAATTGACAACATAAGCTTTTCTCGGACTAGCAGTGCGAAATGAAAAATACCGCGCTGCCGCCTTTCAGAGAGGCAATATTTTATGTCCGAGGATAAGTAAGGTAGCGAGTGTTTTATCCTGATATTGAAGGAGATGTGTCATGGTTCAGACTTTCGCGAAAGTGTTTGGCATTGTGTACCTGATAATCGGTATTCTTGGCTTTATCCCGGGCCTTGTACAGCCGATAGTAGGAGGTCCTCCATTGGCTATAGAAGCTGGCTACGGCAGATTGTTTGGCCTCTTTCCGGTTAATCTGATTCACAACTTGGTACATATCGGCGTTGGAGTCTGGGGTATTCTTGCCGCCCGGAGTATTCCTAGGGCCGTGACCTTCGCGCGAGCCAATGCGATCCTCTTCGGTGTGTTATTCCTGTTGGGGATTATTCCGGCAACGAACACACTGTTCGGGTTGGCTCCAATATACGGTATCGACGCCTGGTTGCACCTATTGAGCGCAGCGGTAGCCGCGTATTTTGGATTTGCCGGTGCAGCACGGGTACATGCTTGGCATACGTGAAGCTTGGATAGTGAATCGTAACGGGCAATCACTGAACGAGCGGTCGCGAAATGGAATCGCGACCGCTCGTAATTTGCATCTTTATACTACCGGCATAGCCGCGATTCAAACCAGGACGACGGGGCAAGCGACGATCTCCGAAATGGCTTTGCTGAAATCGCCGTTTTGACGTTTGACTACCAACAAGCGGCAGCCAGTGCGCTGCATCGAACGCAGTAAATTTGGAGCATCAAGCGGGCGGACGGAAACAAACTGCGCGGCTGCGCTTTGAACACAGCTTTCCAACGCCAACCTTTTTAATGCCTCGGATTCGGCCTCAGTTTCGGCCGGAAGGGCAACATTAAGTCGGCTTGATTCGAGCTCGGCCAACTCGACAGACATCCGTAAGGCGCGCTTAGCTTCCATAGATCCGTCGAATACAACCCAGATAGGGAATGTAGAGATCTTCTTCTTAACGCCCCTTTTATACGGCTCGGTTCTCTTGGGAAGGAAAACGACGTCAACCTGCTCGATCTGTGACATGACGGCGGAAACGAGATGTCCGCGCACTGTCCGGAAACTTACGTCAATTCGCAGGCTTTGATTCAGCCGGTACAACGTTTGCTGAATTTGTTCGGTGCTGGAGCGCAGGGTGCGCATCAGGCGTGGCAAATCGACTTTACGCTCGGCCGCGCAGATGCGATCAATCTCTATCGCGAACGGAAGCTCGGCCAAATTGATTAAGTTCGTCTCTTCCACATAAACTGCAATCAACTGCGCCTGCTTTCGTGCGGCGAGATGCGCCGCCAATTCGAGAATACCGATATCATGGCGCAGCACGTTCAAAGCAACCACGACTCGTTCGGAGATGGGAGCGTCTTCAGCCATAGCTTTGATTCTCTCCGGCTCTTTCCTGACTCCTGAACTCCTTCTGGATATCGATCCACTCCCTGAGGCGTTGTTCGATACGCCCGTTAATGCTATCTGGCGGGAATGCGCCTGTCACGTCACGTTCGCCGGCCGGCTTATCCATGAGCAGCTCTAAAGCCTGATCTACCGTGTCCACCGCGTAGACGTGAAATTTGCCCGATTCCGCGGCTTTGACTACATCCTGCCGCAGCATGAGGTGTTTGACGTTGGCACGGGGAATGATCACTCCCTGTTTTCCGCTTAGGCCAATCGAGGCGCAAATGTCAAAAAAGCCTTCGATCTTTTCGTTGACCCCGCCAATAGGTTGAACTTGTCCATTTTGATTGACCGAACCGGTTACCGCCAGCGACTGGCGAATCGGTAAATCGGCCAGTGACGATAAAATCGCACTGAGTTCCGCCAAGGACGCACTGTCGCCCTCGACCTGGCCGTAGGATTGTTCGAAGACGAGGCTGGCGGTCACTGAAAACGGCCGGGTCTTAGCATAACGATGTGCTAGGAAACCGGACAAAATCATCACACCTTTGCTGTGAATGGCGCCGCCCAGTTCGCTTTCCCGCTCGATGTCAAGAATTTTGCCGCTGCCCAACCGAGTGGTGGCGGTAATGCGGGACGGCTGGCCGAATGAAAAATCACCCAAGCTGATTACGGACAAGCCGTTGACCTGGCCAACCACCGCGCCTTCAGTGTCGATGAAAATCGTTCCGCGTCGAATGTTTTCATAAACTCGCTCGCGGAGCCGGTCAGCCCTACGGATCTGGTGATCGATGGCGGCCTGCACGTCGTCCCGAGTGATGATCGCGCGCTGTACCTGTGCCGCCCAGTGGTCGGCTTCCTTGAGAAGATCGTCCAGGCTGCGCAAATGGGTGGATAATTTCTCCGAATCTTCCACCAAGCGAGCCGCATGTTCCACTACCCGGATTACCGCTTCCTTGTCCAGCGGGCGCAACTGGTTTCTCCGCGCCAGGCTGGCGATAAGCCGAGCGTATAGTGCATTGCCGTCGGCATCTCGATCGATCGTTTCTTCGAAATCCGCCGAAACTTTGAAAAGCTCGCGAAATTCAGGATCGTAAACATTGAGCAAATAATAAAGAACGCGATCCCCGATCAAAATGATCTTGATATCCAGCGGAATCGGTTCCGGCTCCAGGCTCGAGGTACTGATTACGCTTAGCGCACGCTCCAAAGATTCGATACGGATTTCGCGCGACTGAAGAATGCGTTTCAGGCTGTCCCAAGCGAACGGCTGCATCAGCACTTTGCGAGCGTCCAGGATCAAATAGCCGCCGTTGGCGATATGCAAGGCGCCTGGTTTGATCATTGTGAAATCGGTGACCAGAGCGCCCATGTAGGCTTGGTATTCAACCCGTCCCACCAGATTGTTGTGACTCGGCAAGCTCTCGAAGACGACTGGGGCATATTTGCACTCGCTATTGTCGACCAATAGGTTCACCTTATAGCGCAGAAAAGGGCTTGGCCGCGGCGCATGCCCGATCAACGTCGCTATGCCACCTTCCTGCTTCGGGAAAAAATCTTCCGCGTGATCGATGATTTCCCGTTGAGCTTCATTCAGATACTGAACGACTCCGGGAATGGCTTCGTAACGGGCTTTCAAATCGTCCATCAAATGGTTGACGGCAAACTCGGCAATTTCTCGATTCAGCGTTTTCAGCTTTTCCTTTGCTTCCTTGCGCCACACCGGAAATTGCTTCAACAGCTTTTGCAACTGCTGACGCAAATCCGTTACCGCCTCCTGAATCTGTTCCTGCTGATGCTCCGAAAGCTTTTGAAATTGCTCGGGTCCGAGCACTTCGCCTTTTTCGTCCACCGGAGCAAACGCAAATCCGGTAGGCGTTTCGATTAAAGCGATGCCGTGCTGCAAAGATTTTCGGCGTAACTCATTTAGAGCATTGATCTCGCGCTCCTTCGCTTCCTCCTCGATTTCTTCTGCGCGACCGCGGTATTCTTCACCCTCGAACGTCGCCGGAATGACGGTACTGAGTTCCTCGATGACTTGCTCCATGTCCCGGGCGAAGCGGCGCCCCTGACCGGCCGGCAATCTCAAGGCCTTGGGCTTCGAAGCTTCGCCGAAGTTGTTGACGTAGCACCAGTCGTCGGGTACCGGCCGGTTTTCAGCTTCGCGGCCGACGATTTCCTTAACCGCCGCCAGCTTCCCGGATCCGCTCGGACCTAGAGCGAAAATGTTGTAGCCCTTCTGGACGATGGAAATGCCGAACTGAATTGCATCCAGCGCTCGCTCTTGGCCTATCACGACACCGATATCGGCCAACTCGTCGGTGGTGGAGAAGTCGAATTCCTGTGGATCGCACGCTTTGTAGAGAACGCTCGCTGGAAGAGACTGTCGGTAGTAGCCCATAGAATTACTCAACTCTTCAAAAGGATGGTCGAAAAAATAGTCGGATATTTCAATAAGGCCGGCAATCACTCATGGCTCAGCATGAATCCGAGATGATTTAAATGCCGATTTTTCCAACTGATTCCGGAAAGCTAGAATTCTCGAACAAAGATCAGCATGGAACTCACAAAATAGTTAGGACTGGATGGCGTCAATTAATTCCCGAATTTGACAAGCCGATTCCGAGGACATTTTCATCAATCATAATGTGGTGCGACGAATGATAATGAAGATTCTGACATCCAATGACAGGCCTGATCTTCCGCTCTACATGTAGCGAATATACTTTAGGTCGAGTTTTCAGACTGATTTAAATGGCGATTAAACGGTATTGATGACAAAAAACGCGCCAATCGCCATAATTCGCCCCTTTTGGTTGCCGCTTCCGAATTATGTGGTTTAAGAACTTATCTTTATTACGTTTTACAGAACCTTTCGATCTTGACGTCGCAGAGTTCGAGCAAAAGCTCGATCAACGCCGCTTTCGTCCTTGCGGGAGTCTAGAGCCCGTCAGTTACGGCTGGTGCGCACCGCTCGGCAAGGATACTTTTCCCCTGGTCCACGTCACCAACGGATTTGCGATGGTGTGTGTTCAAAAGGAGGAAAAAATCGTTCCTGCCTCGGTAGTTAACGAAATCCTCTCGGAGCGGGTAGCCGAAGTCGAAGACCGGCAAGGCCGGCCGATGCGACGGAAAGAGCGGGACGCGCTACGCGATGAGGTGATGCAGGATTTACTGCCTCGCGCCTTTAGCCACAGCCGGCGCACCTATGCCTACATTGACCCGAAGGGCGGCTGGCTTGTTGCAGATAGCGCCAGCGCTAAGAAAACCGAGGAAATTGCTTCGCTGCTGCGTCAGTGTCTTGGTTCTTTGCCAGTGGTTCCTCCTGCGACCCGTGAGCGGCCCAGTGCTATCATGACCCACTGGGTTATGGATGCCGACTTGCCGTCGGATATCACTCTGGAAAGCGAATGCGAGTTGCGATCTCCGGAAGAAGACGGCGGTATCGTGCGCTGCCGCCGCCACGATCTGAGCGCACCGGAGATTCAAAATCACATTGAGGCCGGTAAAGAGGTCATCAAATTGGCTATCACTTGGAATGACCGTCTAAGCTTTGTTCTCGACGAGGCGTTTGGCATCAAGAAACTCCGTTTTCTGGACCTGGTACAGGAAGAGGCGGCGGATATCGAAACGTCCGATCCGGTAGAACGCTTCGACGCGGATTTTGCAATCATGAGCCTCGAGTTAGCGACATTCTTGCCACGCTTCATCGAGCTCTTTGGCGGCGAAAACCTTCAAACGAAACAACCTGTGGTGTAGGAAAAACGCAATGTTGCTGAAAACAATCGAATTGGCGCGCATCAAGAGACGGGGGGCGGCCTGGCTAGCGATCGCGCTCATGCTTGCTGCCCCGCTCAATTCTACAGCGGAGGTGTTCGCACTTCCGACGGACGGTAGCGATCTAATCGGCGAGATTCGATATACGAAGGCGAAGCATGAAGATACGCTCATCGATATTGCGCGGGAGTTCAGCGTCGGTCAGGACGAAATCGTCATGGCCAATCCGACCGTCGACCGCTGGTTGCCTGGTGACGGTAAGGATGTATTGATCCCACGCCAATTTATCCTTCCCGATGCGCCACGTTCCGGCGTTGTCATCAATATTCCGGAAATGCGCCTTTACTACTATCCGGCTCAGCGGAAAGCGAAAGCGACACAAGTCGTTAGCTATCCGGTGAGCATCGGCCGAATGGATTGGCGCACTCCCTTGGGCGCCACCAAAATTGCGCAGAAAGTAAAGGACCCGGTTTGGGTACCTCCGGAAACCATCAAGCAAGAACACGCCCGGGACGGGGATATTTTACCGGACGTGGTCCCAGCGGGACCTCTGAATCCGCTCGGCCGCTTCGCCATGCGGCTTGGCGTTCCGGGCTACCTTATCCACGGCACCGGCACTGACAAGGCCTACGGCATCGGAATGCGAGTCACTCACGGATGCATTCGAATGTATCCAGAAGATATCGAGCGGCTTTTTCCGCTCGTCAATGTCGGTACCCCGGTCCATCTGGTCAACCAGCCGGTCAAGCTGGGCTGGTCGGCAGGGATTTTATATATGGAAGTCCATCAGCCGTTGGACGAAGACCGCATGACTTACGAACAGTTGCTCGACTCGGCTATGGATTTGATTGAGAAGAAAACGAAGGGTCGCGAGATCATTCTCGATGGCGCAGCGCTAAAGCAAGCGCTGCAGCAGCCAACTGGTATTCCGGTCGCTATCTCCAAACCGTCTGAGCCGATTCCGGAGCCGATTCAGACTTTGGGCGGCACGTAGCCTTCAGGCATCTGAGCTCCGCCGCCGAATAGAAATTTCTCGCGCTCCTTCGCCAGGAATCGTCGTGCTTCGGGCTCGAATGGTGTGAGCCGGTGCTCATTGATCAGCATGGTCTGGAGTTTGAGCCAATCCTGCCATGCCTGAGCGGAGATATGGTCGAAAATCCGCTGCCCTTCTACTCCAGGGAAGGGCGGTTTCTCCAAGCCTTCGGCCTCGACTCCCAAACGTGCACATTTAACTCGTCGCGTCATCAGTTACCTCGTAATGATCAGCACTATAGAAACCCAATTCGACTCGTTCCGCGCCATCCGCGCCCATTGAATTCGCTTGAATTCGCAGCTATCGATCCTGGCCGGCAATCTCGTTTACCAGTTTCAGTACCGGCGCCGGGAGCCCGATCGTTTTATCCGGTGTAAGCCATCGATAGAGCGATGGTTCGCTGATTCCGTAGTACTCGGAATGTGTGCGAGCCACCAGCGGAACAAAATCAAGGTGATAATGGGAAAAAGTATGCCGGCGCTGCGGGAGGCGCTCAAGCTCAAAACAATCGATATGCTGTTTCGTGCACCAAGCATATACATCCTCTTCGCTATCGAACTCCGGCAAGCTCCAAAGACCTCCCCAAATGCCGGTATTCGGGCGCTTTTCCAGGTAAAGCTCGCCACAGGCGTTTCTTAACACCAACATAAAACATTGTCGGACAGGTAGGGTCTGTTTTGGTTTCGGCGCTGGGATGGCGTCGACTCGCCCCGACTGAAGTGCCACGCAGTTCGCGCTGATCGGACAGGCGGAACAAACCGGTTTCCGCTTGGTGCATACGGTTGCTCCCAGATCCATCATGGCTTGGTTGTAGTCGGCGATACGGAGCGAAGGCGTCAATTCTTCGCTGAGTTGCCATAATCTCGCGAGAATCCGGGTGTCTCCAGGCCAGCCTTCGATACCCTGATATCGGCATAAAACCCGTTTGACGTTGCCATCCAGGATGGGTGCACGAATACCCGATCCGAGACTCAGGATCGCTCCAGCCGTAGAGCGTCCGATGCCGGGCAGAGCGCTCAATTCCTCGAGAGTGACGGGCAACTGTGCGTCGTGCTGTTCCACGATTATCCGCGCCGCCCGGTGTAGGTTACGAGCGCGCGCATAGTAGCCGAGCCCGGCCCAAAGTGCGATAACCTCGTCCAAGGATGCCTGGGCGAGCGCGTCGACAACAGGAAAATGGCCTACAAAACGCTCGAAGTACGGGATGACCGTTACGACTTGGGTCTGTTGGAGCATGATTTCCGAGATCCAAACCCGATAAGGTGTTCGGTCGACTTGCCAGGGCAGTTGCTTGCGCCCGTATCGATCGAACCAGGCAAGTACGGTCGCCCGGAATAGTTCATTTTGCATACGCGTGTAAGACGAGTGATTGAACGGCTGGTTTCAAATTTCAGGCGTCCGCAGATTTTTCCGGAACGGACGCTTGAAGCTTCGGTCAGTCTTCCTTTGCATAAACGATATAAGGCGGTCCGTGCATTGGGCCGCCCCCATTTTTCCATTAGAATAAGCAAGATTATTGTCGACAAGACGCAGCAAACCGAAAAATCATGTCTCTTTCGTTTCGAACACTCCTCCCGCTGATTTTTTTCAGTCTCGTCCTCTCCGCTTGCGGCCAGAAAGGACCACTTTACCTACCCAGCGAAGATCCTGCTTCGAAAGAAGAACAGCGCTGATGGATTATTTCAATTATCACGACGGTACGTTGTACGCCGAGGATGTGTCCCTGCCTGCCATCGCAGAGCGTTACGGGACCCCCTGCTACGTCTATTCGCGTGCCACGATCGAACGCCACTGGCGGGCTTTCGACGACGCTTTCGCCGGTGAGCCACATTTGGTCTGCTATGCGGTGAAAGCCAATTCCAATCTGGCGGTGCTGAACGTCTTAGCGCGCCTGGGCTCGGGTTTCGATATCGTATCCGTCGGCGAATTGGAGCGGGTACTGGCGGCGGGCGGCGAGCCGGCGAAGATCGTTTTTTCCGGAGTGGGCAAGCGCGAAGATGAACTACGCCGCGCTCTGGAAGTCGGTATCCGTTGCTTCAACGTTGAAGTTCCGGGCGAACTGGATCGGTTAAATCGAATCGCCGGAGAACTCGGTGTAAAAGCTCCGATCTCGCTGCGCGTGAATCCGGACGTGGACGCTCTTACGCATCCGTACATTTCTACCGGGCTTCGGGAAAACAAATTCGGCATCGACGTCAGCGAAGCACTGCATCAATATCGGCGTGCAGCCGATATGCCGCATCTCGAAATTACCGGCATCGACTGCCACATTGGTTCTCAGCTGACGTCTGTCAGGCCCTTCCTCGATGCTCTCGATCGAGTTCTGGCGCTTGTCGATACCTTGAAAGAGCAGGGGATCAACCTCCATCACTTGGATTTAGGGGGAGGTCTAGGCATACGCTACCGCGATGAGCAGCCGCCCGAGCCTCGCGAATACGCGTCTGCGCTGTTGGGACGGCTCGCGCAAACGGATTACGAGATTCTCATCGAACCCGGCCGCGCGATTATCGGCAATGCCGGCGTTTTGCTGACCCGCGTGGAATACCTGAAATCCAATCAGGAGAAAAACTTCGCCATCGTCGATGCCGCTATGAATGACCTCATTAGACCAGCGCTCTACGATTCGTGGCAGGAAGTCGTGCCGGTCCGAACGGCAAGCAGCGTGGACAAAAAACGCTACGATATCGTCGGACCCGTTTGCGAAACCGGCGATTTTCTCGGCAAAGAGCGCGAGCTTTCGATCGCCGAGGGCGATCTGCTGGCAGTCCGTTCCGCAGGCGCGTACGGATTCAGCATGAGTTCAAATTACAATTCCCGCCCCCGGCCCGCCGAAGTCATGGTGGATGGAGGCCGGACTCACCTGATCCGAGAGCGGGAGACCACCGCGCAACTTTTTCAGGGCGAGCACGTAGTAGACTGATGGCACTGAAATTCACCAAAATGCATGGGCTAGGCAACGACTTCGTTGTTATCGATGGCGTGCGGCAGAGCGTTTCATTGACGCCGGAAAAGGTCCGTCATATTGCAGACCGACACTTTGGAATCGGCTGCGATCAGGTGTTGGTCGTTGAAGCCCCGATCAATTCAAACGCCGATTTTCGCTATCGAATCTTCAATGCGGATGGCTCCGAAGTAGCGCAATGCGGAAACGGTGCCCGCTGCTTTGCACAATTCGTTCACGATCACGGCATGTGCGACAAAAGCGAAATCGTAGTCGATACGGACGCCGGTCAATTGTGCTTGCTCCTTCGAGATAATGGACTCGTGACCGTTAACATGGGAGTTCCCAGGCATGCTCCTGCCGAAATCCCGCTGGACATTCCGGATGAGGCCGTTCTTTATGAGGTGGTGGTGGGTGGGAACCCGCGGCCGTTCGGCGCTGTATCGATGGGCAATCCGCACGCCGTGCTCAAGGTCGGTGATGTAGATCGTGCGCCGGTCGAAACCGTAGGACCGCTATTGGAAAACCATCCGATTTTTCCGCAACGCGCAAACATCGGCTTTGTCCAGATCATCAACCGACATCACATTAGGCTCCGAGTTTTTGAGCGCGGTTCCGGAGAAACCTTGGCTTGCGGCAGTGGAGCTTGCGCCGCAACAGTTGTTGGCATAGAGCAGGGAGATTTGAGCAGTCCGGTGCAAGTTGATCTCCCTGGCGGGTCCCTTAATATAACTTGGGAAGGACGGGGGAGGCCGGTGTTCATGACTGGACCGGCCGTTCGCGTGTTCGAGGGCGAAATCGAATTATGAGCTTGATTACTCCAAAGGCGCCAAAGCGTCATAAAGAAACGACTATCTCCGCTGACGAAGTGGAGGCCTATTTGCGCCAACATCCCGATTTTTTTTACGATCAATTGGATTTGCTGGAAATGCTGAAGGTGCCGCATCCCTGCGGGGAGGCAGTTTCCCTGGTGGCGCGCCAAATTTCGCTATTGCGGGACAGCAATCGGCAACTTCAATCACAGTTGAACGATATCTTGCAAATCGCCCGCGATAACGATGCCTTGCATCAGCGGATTCATCAATTGACGCTGACGTTACTCGATGCTGCGACTCTAGACGACACTTTAGGCAGTCTGACGTGGTGCCTGCACGAGTATTTTCAAGCCGACTTCGTCACGGTAAAAATTGTGCAGCCATCCATCGAAAGCCCAATCGCCGGCCTTTACGTGCCCTCCGACGACGTTGGGCTAGTTCTTTTCGCATCGGTCTTGGAGACTGGAAAACCCTACTGCGGAAAGCCGGACCCGGTTCATGCCAAATACATGTTCGGCAACAACGCCTCCGGCGTGCTCTCATACGCACTGATACCCCTGCAACATGCAGGACTTAAGGGATTGCTCGCTATCGGCAGCCGTGACGCAAGCCGATTCCAAACCGGTATGGGACTACATTTTCTCGGGCAGTTGGGGGAGGTCGTTTCCGCCCGACTGGCATCTTTGCTTAGCGAAGCGACGTAATCTTGATGCAAATAGACGCGGAACAGCAGGTTACCGATTTTCTCGATGTTCTGCGATTTCAGCAGCGGGTATCCCCACATACTTTGGCCAATTATTCACGCGACCTAGGGCAGCTAAAGCGATACTGCGACGTTCATGGCATACCGTGCTGGGACGCTTTAATCCCTCGGCATGTTCGGGACCATATCGCTTCCCGTCATATCGAGGGGCTGAGCAGCCGGAGCCTTCAACGAGAACTGTCGGCGATCCGCAGCTTCCTCAATTTTTTGGTGAAACGACGCCAAGTTCCGGACAACGTCGCACGCGGAATACGTCCTCCGAAATCGCCACGGAAACTGCCGGCGCTATTGGATGCCGATCAAATGACGGGGCTCTTGGAAGGTGAGCAAGATGACGAACTGGAGATTCGCGATGTGGCCATGTGGGAGCTTTTCTACTCCTCGGGCCTACGATTGAGCGAACTGGTTTCGCTCGAAATTCAAGATCTGGATTTGAACGCTGGATCCATGCTGGTTAGGCACGGTAAGGGACAGAAGTCTCGCATCCTACCGGTCGGTCAATGCGCTTGCCAAGCCATCGAGCGCTGGCTGGTCTTGCGATCTCGCTACGCGCACGCCGGAGAGAAGGCGTTGTTCGTCAGCAAGAGAGGGAACCGAATCGCCGGTCGAACGGTTCAGTTGCGCCTTGAACGCTGGCAACGCAAGCTGGGCTTGCCTGAACACGTGCATCCGCACATGCTCAGACATTCGTTCGCGAGCCACATACTGGAGTCCAGCGGAGACTTGCGGGCCGTGCAGGAATTACTTGGACATGCCAATCTCAGTACCACGCAGATATACACCCATCTCGATTTTCAGCATTTGGCGGCCGTATACGATCAGTCACATCCTCGTGCGAAAAGGCGGCGTCCGGGTTCTTCTGTGACTTAAGCAGAACCTTTACGCTATAATGGTTTGATTCGGGGAACCGCTAAAGGGCTTTATTCATGTCAGTGCCAGAACAAACCGAAAGTCGGCCGGAATCACTCGGTTCGCGAATTAAGGGAGTATTCACCCCCAAAACGACGACCGAAAAAGGGCTCATTTGGGTAATCGGTGCGTTAGCGGTTGTGGTCGTGCTGATTTTCGTCGCCGTTTCATGGTACTGGAGTAAAGAACCCAGTAAGTTCGACGTACTCGAAATAGCCGCAAGGCACGGGAATGTCAAGAATCCAAAAGAATTGCCTCTCGGATACACGTATGCCTCCGCTCTTGTGCAAATCGGGGACACGTTGCTAAGGAAACCGGGCGGTCTTTTGGTTAACGACGTCTTTCCACCCGGGGTTTTGTTGGACAACATTCCTTCCTGGGAGTACGGCGCTCTTACGGCGTTGCGCGACGCGACCACGGCACTCCGTAACCATATCGCACGGGCTCAAACCCAGTCACGAGAAGATCCGGATCTGGCAAGAGCCGAGCCTTTTTTCTATTTCGATCACAAATCGTGGCAGCTGCCTTCATCCGAGTCGGAATACGAAAAAGGAATCGAGGCGCTTGAAAGTTACCGCTTGCGTTTGATGAAACGTGACGCGAACTTTTATTCCCGTGCCGACAATCTGCGCCAATATTTAGAGGTGTTGGAAAAACGGTTGGGTAGCCTTTCCAATCGTTTAAGTGCCAGTGCGGGCGACACCAGGCAAGTCAGTGCCGATGAGCGTCGTACCGTCGTCACCAGGACGCCTTGGCTGATTATCGACGACGTTTTCTTCGAAGCACGCGGCTATACTTGGGCGGCGATGCATATTCTCAAAGCCATCGAGTTCGATTTCAGGGACATTCTCGGCAATAAAACCGCTTCGGTGACGCTGCAGCAAATTACTCATGAACTCGAGGATGGCCAAGCCACATATTTGAGCCCGGTCATTCTAAACGGTGGCGGTTTTGGCTTATTCGCCAATTATTCACTCACTTTGGCTAACTACATTGCTAGAGCCAACGCCGCGACTATCGACTTGCGCAGTCTCCTCCAGCAAGGATAATTGTCGTTTTGGACTCGGTCACGCTTCCACGCGGCACAGTAAAGGCCTTGCGGCTAATCGATCGACGATACCCCTCAAAAAATGCCTGAACATCCGAACGCGTAAGAGCCCCAAGTTACAGGCAGTTTTCGACTTCCGCTATGGTCTTTGCGATGGCGGAAGCTTTTCAATGAGCTTTAGATAGCGCTCATAGCGAGCATAGGGCAGGGCGCCGGTCTCCGCTGCTTCCCGCACGGCGCAGCCTTTATCATTGATATGCCTGCAATCGTTGAACCGGCAACGGGGTATCCACGGACGAAACTCCCGAAAGCCCGATGCCAGGTCACGAATGCTCATTTCAGCCAGACCGAAGACCGAGACTCCCGGACTATCGATGAGGTCTCCCCCATCTGGAAGATGGTAAAGGGTTGCCGTGGTCGTCGTGTGCCGACCCAAACTCGTCTTTTCCGAAAGCGTTCGTGTCTGGAGTTGCTTATCCGGTAATAGCGCATTCGTGAGCGATGATTTGCCTACGCCCGATTGTCCGACCAGCATGCTGCATTGTCCGATAAGCTCTTTTCGCAACTCGGAGAGCCTTTCGCCGGTCCTGACGCTGACTAGAAAGGAGTCATAGCCGATTCCGTGATAATCAGCCAATAAGCCTTCCCCCACCGCCTGGCTCGGGAGTAGGTCGACTTTATTGAAGATAATTGCTGCGCGGAGATCTCGGCGCTCGCAAGCGGCCAGATATTGATCGACCAATAACCAATCGGGTTCCGGTTCGGCGGCAACGACCACGAAAACCCGATCGAGATTGGCGGCCACCGGACGTATGGTTTCGTTATGGCCAGGGCGGGTCAGTACGTTTCGGCGGGGTAGAATTTCCACAACCCGCCCTAGATTCCCTTCGCTCGGCTCCCACAACACACGATCTCCCACTGTGGCGAAGCCCAGGCGCCTCCGGGTGTGGCAAAGGATTATGTCACCCGGTGATCCTTCGACGGCCAAGCCTTGGCCTAGGTGAGCGATCACGAGCCCCTCACGGAACGGAGAGCCCGGAGCAGCAGATTTTGACGTAACGGTTCTGCTATTCCGCCCTCTATTCATCTGCAGTCTTATGAAGACTTGGCCGACAAGTTAGCGATACGAATCGACGCGGGGGGATGGCTGTAATGGAAGGCAGAATACAAGGGGTCCGGCGTCAAGGTACTGGCGTTGTCGCGATAGAGCTTGACGAGGGCATTGATGAGATAGATCGGCCTGGTGTAATAAGCCGCGAAGTCGTCTGCTTCGAACTCATGGCGTCGTTGAAAATAAGCGATGATCGGTTGCAAAAACGTGGCGAATACCGGTGCGATCAGCATAAATAGAAGAAGCGCAAGAGCATTCGATTGGCTGCTTACCCCAAGGCCACTGTAAAACCAGTCCTGTCCACTTAGCCACCCCAGCAGGGCGAAGCCGGTAAGTGTAATCAGCGCGCTCGCAACAAGCATTTTCAATACGTGCTTACGCCGAAAATGGCCTAACTCGTGAGCCAATACCGCCTCCAACTCATCATGATTTAGAGAATTGATCAGGGTGTCGAAGAAAACGATACGCTTGCTGTCTCCAATTCCAGTGAAATAGGCGTTTCCATGCCCGGACCGACGTGAGCCGTCCATTACAAAGATACCCTTGCTTTGAAAGCCGCACCGGTCCAGCAAAGTTTCGATGCGCTTTTTCAGCGTCTCATCTTCGAGCGGCGTGAACTTGTTAAACAAAGGTGCGATGAAAGTAGGAAAGGCCCAACTCATCAGAATGGAAAACCCCATCACGATCGACCACGCCAAGAGCCACCAATAATTTCCCACGCTCTGCATAATCCACAGTATCAAAGCGAGCAAAGGTCCGCCGATAGCCAAACTTAACCCGGTTTGGAGCAATAGATCGGTGATGAACTGTTTGGGCGTATTGCGGTTAAAGCCGTAGCGCTCCTCGATCACGAAAGTTTGATAGAGGCTTATGGGCAGCTCGAACAGGTTGATCAAAAGCATCGTTGAGAGAATCACGGCGATCCCCGTAACGAGGGGGGACAACTCGAAGCCTGCCCAAAATCGATTCACGACGTCGATGCCGCCACCGAGTGTAAACAGCAACAAGATCACCAAGCCGACTATTCGATCGACGTTTGCCAAGCGCGCTTTATCTATCGTGTAATCTGCCGCTTTCCGATGCGCCTCTAGCGAGATGGTGTCTTTGAACGCGTCGGGAACCGCATCCCTATGAGTGCGGACGTAAGCCAACTGCCGATGCGACAGCCACCACTCGATAGCAAAGGCAAGGGCGAGCGTCACGAGAAATAGGACAGTGAACATGTTCATCGGATTAGGGGCTTGGTTTCTCTATATCGGCTTTACAGCTTAGCCTTTGGTAAAATCCCTGACAAGATTTCTCGGTTAATGACTCCCTTAGCTCGCCGTTTTCATGCGAAGCTTAGAGCATAACTGCGATGAGCCCCATCATCATCATTCCCTCCATAATAAAGGAACGTTCATGGCGCAAGATTCACAAAACCTCATCTGGGTAGACTTGGAGATGACCGGCCTCGACACTCAAACTGACCATATTATCGAGATTGCGACGGTGGTGACCGACAAAGATTTGAATGTTTTGGCTGAGGGGCCGGTATTGGCGATTTTTCAAAGCGATGGAGCGCTTGCTCGCATGGACGATTGGAACAAGAAACACCATGGGGAATCCGGATTAATCGATCGGGTCCGGGAGAGCCGCACGGCCGAATCGGATGCCGAAAAGCTTACGCTCTCATTTCTGCAACAGTGGGTACCCGCCGGAGCATCGCCGATGTGCGGCAACAGTATCTGTCAGGACCGGCGGTTCCTCGCACGATGGATGCCGGAATTGGAAGCTTATTTCCATTATCGTAATCTCGATGTATCGACTCTGAAGGAGTTGGCGGGGCGCTGGGCACCACATCTCAAAGAAGGATTTAGAAAAAAGAATTCGCATCGGGCTCTCGACGATATTTTGGAATCGATTGCAGAACTCCAATACTACCGGAAATACCTCTTTAAGCTTTGAGGCATATTCCCCGCCGTTGGATTTACAAATGCTTGTGCCGAGAAAAATCTCTTCACGAATTATTCAATGCACCTACGAGACCCATTTTCTTTGAGAGAAACGCTCCGATCTCGCATTCCATTGCCCGGAGATACTCGCGAAGGGTGTCACGCGACGGTGATGCCACCAGAGCGGTTTCTAATTCGCTAGCTGCCTTTCTGATGCCAAACAAACCACAGAAGCTCGCTGATCCGTTGATCTTGTGGGTAATTTCTCTGGCTTGGCGGTAATTATCATCACAGAGTGCTTTTTCCACGTCGGCTAGCTGTTCAGGCAGTTCTTGAGCCAGTCTAAGCATGAGCTTTTCGGCTAGTGCCCGGTTACCACCGGTTTTTTCGATGATCGCATCGAGATAAAGATCATACGAATCGGCAGAGGGTAGGGTGGTGCGAGGTGATGGGCCTGCACTGACGCCCAGCCAGGTGTCGATGACTCTCAAAAGCTGGTCTTCCAAGATGGGTTTGATCAGACAGTCGCAAAATCCAGCTTCGAGAATCTCCTTTCGCTGTTGAGGAAGCGCATGGGCGGTAACTGCGATTATCGGCGTATTTCGATTAAAAAACTCAGCGTCCATCCGAATGGCTTGTATTACGTCGAAGCCACTTACTCCCGGCATGCGCAGATCGAGAAAAATCAAGTCGAAATAGTGTGTCCGGATTTTCTCGACTGCCTTGATGCCGCTGCCTGCTTCGATGACATGCGCGCCCAAATCGGAAAGCTGCGTTGTCAGGAGAATGCGGTTGATCTCATTATCATCGACAACCAGGAAGTTCTTTTGGCGGAACACCCCAAGGCCCTTCGCGTAGATTTATGACAGGATAATCAAAGCAGGGTTCAAGAATAAGTTAGCCGGTCGAATGAGTTCTGGCAGACGGATCGAAAATCGATGTATTGAATTAAAAGCGCCGAGATAATCTGGCGAAATTATTTTCGCGGCTTACCGAACACCTACAAACCGAGAATGATCGCGACCATAAGGAGGGTCATGAAAACGCCTATAGTCGTGAGAATCGCCCCTTGAACCTTCTTCGCCTCATCCATCAGGCCCATTATCCCAAAGACGAGGCCAACCGGAGGCACAAACAAGGTGGCAACAATCAAACCGCTCATCATCAAGAGATTCCAAGGCTCGCCTGCCACGGTTTTGCCTTCGACGTCTCCGACGCTGTCGACCGGATGGCCACACCCCGTACAAACCACTGCTTTGTCTTTAATCTCTTTTCCGCAATGTTGACAATACATACATGCCCCAGAACTTGTCTTTATGTCTACCTGTCAGAAAGCGCCTTTAACTTCTTTAAGGCGTCTGCTTTATCGAGAATTATGGAATCGAGAGAATAGCTCAATGCTCAGTTGCTGACCATATCATTCCGGCCACAGTTCCCTTTATTACTTCGAGATTTTCATCAGCAACTGAGAAACGTGATGGCCAATTGGCACCGTCAGCTTAGGAAAAAGGCGGCGGTTCAGGGCTGATAGAGTGCACAATTTTCGCTTATTGTGTGAGAATAACGGACTTAACAAAGTCTGACACGGAGATATCGTCCCGGCACGTGCCGTCCTGGAGAATGACCTGCCGCTTTGTTGAATCCTGATGTCTAACAGTTTGGCGCGCGTGGCGCTCGACAATTCGAAATCGATTGAGAGGAATAAGAGGCAATGAGCAAAAGAGTATTAAAAACCGTAATGGGAGCCGCTGTCGTAACATCCTTGTCCGCTGTCGCTAATGCGTCCGAAAACCCATTTGGAATTAAAGACTTGGATAGTGGCTATCTGCAGGTGGCAGAGGCCGGCAAGGAGCAAAAAGAAATGGTATGCGGCGAGGGGAAATGCGGCGGGCAAATGATGAAATCCCAGGAAATGAATTGCGGCGCCATGAAAAAACAAAGCCAGGAGCAGGAGAAAAAAGCAATGGAAGGCAAATGTGCAGGTATGAAAACGGATCAAGCGCAGCCTCCCAGCACGGAAACGAAACCACAATAAGCGACTTCGTGTTGCCACCCTCCGGGGAACATGAAGAATTTCGCCATCCAAGGCGCCGGGCTCGGTCTTAGGCGGGCCTTCATTGGCCCGCTTACCGAGCATCCGCCGGAATCGGTCGATTTTTACGAAATCGCACCGGAAAATTGGATGAGAATAGGGGGGAAGCTCGGAAAACAGCTACGAACCTTAACCGAGCGGTTTCCCTTCGTCTGTCACGGATTATCCCTGTCGCTGGGTGGTCCTGCGCCGCTTGACGAAGAATTTCTCACCGAGCTCAAGACTTTCCTCGACCGGCATCATATTCGCCTGTACAGCGAACATCTGAGTTACTGTGGAGATGACGGCCATCTGTACGACCTCATGCCGATTCCATTTACGGAAGAAGCGGTCAAATACACAGCTGAGCGCATCATCAGAACTCAAGAGATTCTCGAGCGGCGGATAGCGATCGAAAACATTTCCTATTACGCCGCACCGGGCAAAGAACTCGAAGAAATCGATTTCCTCAACGCGGTGCTTGAAGAAGCTGACTGCGACCTGCTGCTCGACATCAATAATATTTATGTCAACAGCGTTAACCACGGCTACGATGCGGAAGCGTTTTTGAGCGCGATACCGGCGCATCGTATCGCCTATGCCCATGTAGCGGGGCACTACGTCGAGGCGGTTGATTTTCTGGTCGACACCCATGGCGCGACGGTTATAGATCCGGTTTGGCGATTGCTGAGCATGGCTTATGAGAAATTCGGCGTGTTTCCGACTCTTTTAGAGCGGGATTTCAACATTCCTCCTTTATCCGAACTTCTCTCTGAAGTTCAACGGATTCGAGCGCTTCAGACGGCTGCATCGTCGCAACCTGTTCGGCGTTATGGCTAAAGAGATCGCTCCATTCCAACAGATACAATATGCGTTTGCCGCATATATTCGTGAACCACATCAAAATCCACCTCCGTGCGGACCCGCGCCGGAACGGATGAAGGTTTACCGAGAACTGTTCTTCAACAACATCGAGAACTTTCTAGCAACCGGTTTTCCGGTGCTTAAGAGTATCTTGAGCAAGACTGATTGGCTTGCTTTAGTTCAGGCGTTCTATGCAAGGCATCGAAGTAAAACGCCGTACTTTGCCAAAATAGCCGAAGAATTTCTGGATTATCTCCAGAATGAATACATAAGCCGCCCTAGCGATCCGCCATATTTGTTGGAACTCGCGCATTACGAGTGGACCGAGTTGGCTTTAGTCATCGCTGAAGGCGAGGTGCCACAAGGAAATATCGACTCGGCTGATGACCCGCTGGAGCAAACGTTTTACCTGTCGGAACTTGCCTGGCCCTTGGTTTACCAATTTCCCGTACACAAAATCGGCCCGGGGCAGCAGCCGAGCGAACCTCCGGACCAGCCCACTTGTCTTGCCGTGTATCGCGACCGTGCCGATAAGGTGAAATTCTTGGAAATTAGCCCCGTAACGTGCCGGCTCCTGCAGATTCTTCAACAAGAAGAAGAGATGCGGGGGATCGATTGCCTCTTCAAGTTGGCAGCGGAAATCGGGCATCCAGATCCTCAAGCTTTAGCCTGCCATGGCGCTGAGATCCTGCGATCGCTTTCGGAGCGCGGCGTCATCGGGATTTGCCGATAACGAACGCCCACTCGATTTGCGGGGGAGTTCCGCGCTTCGAGCATCCAAGCTGTCCCTCTCACTAAAAAACGTTTTAACCGGCGCCTCCTCCGCTCCCGATCGGATTTTTCCTGGCATTGGAGTTTCTCCGATTTTCTTGCTGTCACAACAAGGCTTCACGCTCCGAGTTCTACTGCTCGGGCTGGATATCGGCGCATTTCGTCTCTTCCTGTCCGATGTCGCAACTGCGGTAAACGATAGGTGTTACGTAATGAAAAATATTTGAAATTAGTCGTTACGTAACTATAATAGAACTGCCTTCGCTAAATACCGTTAGTAACGAGAAATGAAAGACCAGACTGATAAGCAGCCCGTTAAAAGTGCCCCCTTGCAACGTCGACGGGGGCGTCCTGCAACTGGTCAAGCAAAAACCAATGCGCAGCGACAGGCGGAATGGCGAGCCAAGAGGCAGGCCGAATTACAGGCGTTACGTGACGAAAAAGGGAAGGGGGCTGATGGGTATGAAGTTGAGCGGATGAACGCCGAGCTTGAATCGGTGCAGCGGGAACTGATCCAGGTTCAAAGCGAGTTGGCGGATGTAATTAAGCTGTTGAATGATGCGCGACTTGAGATTTCCAACCTGAAGTCGAATCGTTACGTAACTGAAAATTAACGGCCGATCGTTGGTTATGACGAACTTCCGTTGGCGACCAAGAATTTACTCCATGACGGGATCGATTGGCGCGCTTGGTCAGTTTCCTCTGTCGGCTCAGTTTATTCCGTATGAATCTGGTGGTAAATCATATTTTTTTATCGGGGTTTTAGTTGGAAGAGATTTGCCCCCAACGGCCCTAGCGATGCCTTCGAGATAGGGGCCGAGGAAAGCGCTGCGCACTTTCCTCGGCCCTTTAAGGGCGCACATTGAAGGTGTAGGAAAACGCTAAACTCAAAATGAACAATCAATGAGCTACAGACCCTAAAATTCGCGAAAGCAGAGTTTTTCTACAGTCTCGTTGAAGACGTTGAATAATCGAATTATCAGGAATGACATGACGAGCGAAAGCCTGCAAGTAAGAAGAAAAAAAGCCATTGCTGAATGCATTGGTCAGGTGACGTTGCAGTGGGCCCACCTCGAATTTCTTATTGACGCGTTAGTTGCTTATTTCCACACCTTTTTTCATGGAAAGATCATAGAAAAGTACAGGCCTCGCGCATTTGGACGGAAAGCAGCATACCTGCGCGCGAGTTTCACGCGACTAGAAACTATGCAGTGGGCCTCCCCGTATCTCCCTGTCCTAGAGCAGTTAGAATCTGCCGCGAAATTTCGTAATTGGTTCATTCACGGTCATTTAACGGAGGCCAATGACGATCAAACAATTAAGTTTGTCCGTCACTCATTCGACGGTTCTCCATTTGGGCTGGAGACCAAGACCTTCAAGTATGACGAAATTTACGACTTGGCCAAAAATGTTCACCATCTCGCGATTGGAATGAAAGGCCTACTGGAAATGGTTATGGATTTCATAGACAAACATATCGATAAGGATCTAGCAGTCAACACAGACACAGACTCATCAGATGTAACGGTTCAACTCGTGGGCGTCTCCGCCAAGGCTGAGGTTGGTCGTGTCGCCGCAAAAGGGGTTTCGCGCATTGGGAAGAGAGGGCGAGGCAAATATGATCACGAGGCACTTCGTGGCCAGGAATTTAGCGAAGCAGGACATCTAATGGAAAAGGAACGAATTATTGACCGCAAGAATGATTATTACAAAGAGCTGGTAATTAATACCGATACGGGCG
The DNA here is from genome assembly GCF_039794385.1 of Methylocaldum sp. NCBI lineage: Bacteria > Pseudomonadati > Pseudomonadota > Gammaproteobacteria > Methylococcales > Methylococcaceae > Methylocaldum > Methylocaldum sp. The sequence continues at coordinate 22,792 of NZ_JBDIVO010000030.1, forward strand.
AGGTTGTTCTAGCTGTTGAGCAACCATTATCTGAACATATAGGCCATGGTTCCGCAAAACATAAGAAGCAAACCTAACACGGCGTTTGTTCGGTAACTTGAGGATGTAAGCCTCAGCTGCTTTGGTCCGAGTTTGGGAAGTTCGGGTCAGTAGTAATAACCCGGACTTAGTGCTATGGGTGGCACTCTTGGCCTAAATTGGGCGTTTCGGTGTTGGAAACCAGTTCCCGGCCTTCGTTGAGCCAACGCCGCCAGCGCTGGCGACGGTTCCAACGATCTAAATCGGTGGCTCGGCGTCCTTCCAGTTCGCTTTCGAGGTACGGATAGGCCCGGTCATGCCGGGCGTGATGAAGGCCCGTCCTGGGCCGATGATGCGGTCCTCCGCGATGTAACAGCCTTCCCAATCCTTACCGATTCAGCCGAGATCCTGGGCTATCAGCCGAAACAGTTTGATGATCGCGACGGGTGCGCCGGATCGTTCCCAGTTCTTCACGGTCCAGACCGACACCCCCAGGAACGCGGCGGCCTTCTTGGGGCACTGGAAACCCGTCTTAGCGCGCACACAATAAAACTCGTTCATGTTGTCCTCTCGTTGTTATTGTTTGAAGGACGAATGACCGTAACCAGCGGAACCGCCGGTGTAAGTGACGGATTACCATTAAGCTAATTACGCATAATGTATATTATGTTAAATCAGAAACCACGGGCTAAATACATAGTGTTGAAAGCGGCTCCCATTTCTGAACCGCTTCCAACAAACAGATCGATCGACACTGCTATCGCGTGCCTCGATGACTAATGCCGTTTACTAAATTAAGACTCAAACGTTGAAGCGGAAATGAACTACATCACCATCGTGCATGACGTAGTCCTTTCCCTCGAGGCGCCACTTTCCAGCATCTTTGGCGCCTTGTTCGCCTCGATGGCCGATGAAGTCATCGTATGCAATGACTTCGGCGCGAATGAAGCCGCGTTCGAAATCCGTGTGAATTACACCCGCAGCTTGGGGAGCCGTCGCTCCGATCGGGATGGTCCAAGCCCGTACCTCCTTAACTCCGGCCGTAAAGTAAGTCGCCAGGTTGAGCAGTCGATACGCGGCTCTAATGACACGGTTCAAGCCCGGTTCTTCCAATCCCATTTCCTTTAAAAAGTCTCCTTTCTCATCATCTTCCAGTTGCGCTATTTCAGCTTCGAAAGCTGCACAAACCGGCACGACCACAGCCCCCTCCTTTTCTGCGAAGGCGCGTACTTGGTCTAAGTAGGGATTATTTTCGAATCCATCCTCGCGTACATTGGCGATGTACATCGTCGGCTTCATCGTAAGAAGATGCAGGTCGCGAACAAACGCTCTGGCCTCTTCCTCCATCGGCAGAGTTCGTGCCGGTTGACCGGAATCGAGATGTTCCAGCAATTTCTCAATCAGCTGCTTCTTTGCTAAATCTTCCTTGCTTCCGGATTTCGCCGATTTCGATACACGCTGCAAAGCTTTATCGGCCGTAGCTAGATCAGCCAAAGTCAGCTCTGTGTTGATGATTTCGATATCCGAAATGGGGTCGACTTTTCCTGCCACATGCACAACATCTTCGTCTTCGAAGCAGCGGACGACATGGGCAATGGCATCGGTCTCTCGAATGTGCGCGAGGAATTGGTTTCCCAACCCCTCCCCTTTAGACGCGCCGGCTACCAGGCCTGCAATATCGACAAATTCGATGGTCGTCGGTACAACGCGCTCCGGCTTTACAATTTCGGCCAGTGCGTCCAATCGGGGATCCGGTACGGGAACCACGCCGACGTTTGGGTCGATGGTACAAAAAGGATAATTTTCCGCCGCAATGGCTGCTTTTGTCAGTGCATTAAACAAGGTGGATTTGCCGACGTTCGGCAAACCCACGATTCCGCAGTGAAGCGTCATACGTGAATAATTTATATAGAGTCTGTAGATTATTTAAGATTCGAGGCGATGGTATCGGTCTTCGAACCGAACGATATCGTCCTCGCCGAGATAACTTCCGGATTGTACTTCAATGATTTCCAAAGGAATTGTGCCCGGATTTTCAAGGCGATGCCTAATGCCGAGCGGGATATAAGTGGACTCGTTTTCGGTGAGAAGAAAGGTATCTTCACCGCGCGTCACTTGCGCCGTGCCTTTGACGACGATCCAATGTTCCGCGCGATGGTGATGCATCTGTAGCGAGAGAGTCGCGCCAGGCTTAATCGTAAGGCGTTTTACCTGATAACGAGAGCCGTTATCGATCGACTCATAATCACCCCAGGGCCTGTGAACTTTCGCGTGGAACACGTGCTCCGATCTATTGGCTTTCTTGAGATACTCCGTGATCGACTTAACATCCTGAGCTCTATCTTTGTGGGCCACTAAAACAGCATCCGTGGTTTCGATCACTACAACGTCTTCTATACCGACCGTGGCCAAAAAACGGTTCTGCGAATACAGCAACGAGTTTCTCGTATCTTTGAGAAAGACATCGCCGATCGCGACGTTGCCGGAATCATCCGCAGGCTTCACTTCGCTGAGCGCCGGCCACGATCCAAGATCCGACCAACCCGCGTCCAGCGCCAATACGACGCCTCTAGGCACCTCCTCCGCCGCGGTGTTCAGCTTTTCCATGACAGCGTAATCGATCGAGTCACTAGGACATTGTGCAAATGCGTCCTTGTCGACACGTATGAAATCACCGTCACGTTTGCTGGCCGACAATGCCGCCTTGCAAGCGTCAAAGATTGCAGGCTGGCAACGACTAATTTGGTCAAGCCAGATTCCGGCCCGCATGATAAATATCCCACTGTTCCAGAAATAGCGGCCGGACGCGAGATAATCGGCAGCCGTTTTGGCATCCGGTTTTTCCGTAAACCCATCTAGAACGAATACGCCCTGCTCAATGTCAGCCCCGCGCCGAATATAACCAAAGCCTGTTTCCGGCTTTTGAGCCACTATGCCGAACGTGACGATGTCACCTTTGGCAGCCAGTTCCACGGCTTTCGACATTCGCGCCTGAAATTCTGCGACATTTTCTACGTGATGATCGGAGGGTAATACCACCAAAACGGGATCGCACTCATCCTCTAAAGCGTACAAAGCTGCAAGAGTCACTGCCGGCGCGGTATTTTTTCCGATAGGCTCAAGAAGAATAGCGCTTCGGTCCAAGCCCATCTGTCTAAGCTGCTCTGCCACGATAAACCGGTGCATTTCGTTGCAGACGACCAAGGGCGACAGTAACTCTAACTGGCCCTCCTGAGCGCCCATGCTAATGACCCGATAAATCGTTTCCTGAAAGAGACTTTTATCTCCGACAAGCGGGAGAAATTGTTTTGGGTAAGCTTCCCGTGAAAATGGCCATAATCGAGTACCGGCCCCTCCAGATAAAACTACAGCCTGAACAGATATCTTCATGAGCTTTCCGTAAAAATCGTCTGATCAGTACAAGAGTATAAACGAGGCGGCTGAATCCTAGCCATCCCAGTTGCTCACAGGTGACTTGTACTTCCATTCGTCACGAAAGAGCGAGGCGGCAAACGATTGATTATCATTACATGGGTTATACTGAAAAAAGGTTATCCGGATAAACGCCTAAGCCCGTTCTCTCAATTCAGTTCAAAATCTTGGCACTTCGAAAAATTTTCAACGGACCCGAATTCGGTAGTACTGCCAGACCGAAATCATATCCGGCGCGTCTTTCGGCTGGGCAGGCTCGGGCTAGTTCCAAACCACGATCACCCTTCCTGAGCCTCTTTTGGAAAGGTTTTTTGTTTCTCAGCATCATGATCGTCGGAATTGGCAGCGCCTTCGCCATTCTGAATTATTTCTATCTCGAGTACCAATTTCAGGAGCAGCGCCAACTCGATAGACGTTTGCTAAGCAGACAAGTTCAAGACTTGCTGGACCGTTCGACTTCCCGTTTGCAGCAAATCGGCTCTTTGCTAGCCTCGGTCGGCGGCTTTGCTTCTGCTTTGACCGGAGAGGACTATGCGGGATTACGGCAAGCCGCTAACGTTTTCAACGATTTTCAGTACGATCTGGACATCGAGCGTCTTGCATTGTTTAAGCCGAATGCACAGCGATTCTGGCAATGGGGGGGTACTCCTGCGCCGGCGCAGGCGCCGCGTCCAGAAGAGCAAGCTACGGTTTTACAGGTATTCAAGGAAGAAAAGCCCTTGTCGTTGTTGTCGTGCGCCCAACATTGCACTCTAAACGCATACCAACCGGTTTTGTCCCAGGGACAGGTCGTTGGCGTGTTCAGTCTTACCCAATCTATCGCGCAGCTCGTAGTCGAACACCGCTCATTGACCGGTTCAGACCTGGGGATCTTGATCGCGAATGGCACGGAAGACAATGCCTACTCTATCCCTAAGTGGTCTATGAGGATAGCCGCCCTCACCCACTTGGACCTCCTCGCTCCATTTCTGAAGCAGCTGTCCGAGCGTTTACCTAATCCGGTTATGGCGAGTGAGGACATTCATACTTGGAAAGGACGCTACTATGCGATCGATGTCATGCCGTTGAAGAATCTGCTTCAAGCGGAAGGATCGGTTCTGATGATAAGCGACGTCACCGCTCAGGTGAGTCACATTAGGCGAGCTGCCCGTGACGGTATTTTGCTGAGCGGTTTGAGCCTCTTAACGGCTGAGCTGCTGTTGCTTCTACTAATGCGCCTGCCGATCCGTCAGCTTCGCCGGCTGGCCGACACCCTACCGATGTTGGCACAAGGCGCCTATAAGGAAGCTCGACAGCGGCTTGCCCATCGGGCATCCGGACTCAACGATGAAATCACGATTCTGAGTGCAACAGCATTGACTCTGTCCCACCAACTTGAGGAGCAAGCACAGGCAATAACGCACAAGACCACCGAACTGGCCGCCGAGCGCGATTTCGTTCAAGGGCTATTGGACACTGCGCAGGTCATTATCCTGACCCAAACAAGTCAAGGGCGAATTCTTACGGCTAACGACTTTGTCATACAAATTACCGGTTATAGCCAAAGCGACCTTAGCGGCAAGGATTTTCTTTCCTTAATTTTGGAAAGCAAAATCGGGGACGATTTGGAGCAGGCACTGCTCGGGTTATGGAATGGGCAACGGAAACGTCTGCAGCACGAGGCGGAATTACTGTGTAAAGACGGGACGCGCCGCTTCGTGGTCTGGGTGCACACCCGGCTTCATGAAAATAACCCGGAGGGCATTGCGATTCTGTCGGTCGGTCTCGACGTTACGGATAGAGTCGAAGCGGAAAACCGTATGATTTGGCTCGCGAACCATGACCCGTTGACCGGCCTATATAATCGTCACCGTTTCCAACAGGAATTGGAGCGTCAATTTATCGAAG